>JAYVWH010001233.1:0-2884 GCA_043786265.1 Kofleriaceae bacterium
CGAGAGCGCGCTGGTCTCGCACCCCAAGGTCGCCGAGGCAGCGGTCGTCGGTCGCCCCGATGATCTGAAGGGGCAGGCGATCGTCGCGTTCGTGACGCCGCGCCAGGGCTTCGTCGCCGACGACGCACTCGCGAAGGAGCTGCGCGAGCACGTCAGCGCGCAGATCGGTGCACTCGCACGTCCCGAGGAGGTTCGGTTCGCCGAGGCGCTACCGAAGACTCGCTCCGGCAAGATCATGCGGCGCCTTTTGCGCGAAGTCGCGAGCGGCTCGAAGGCGCACGGCGACACGACGACACTCGAAGATCAGGGCGTGCTCGAGAAGCTAGCGCAGTCGTTCGCGTCGGACGAGTGAGCGGCTCAGTGAAGGCCAAAGTTGAAGGAGCCGTTCTCGAAGCGTCGCGTGAAGGCGAGGCTGACCGTGAACACCGTCGCATTGTCCCATTCGCTCACCGCTAGCCTGCGCATTGACACGATCAGCGTCGGATGTCGCGTGCCAGGGCCGAGGCCGAAGGCCATCCAGAGGCCGCCCCATACCTGTCCGTAGGTCGTGAGTCGACTCGGATAGATCAGGCCGCCACCCGCGGACCCCGCAATACCGAGATCGAACCAGCGCGTCAGCCGGTCGTCGCTAGCGAGCAGACCGATCGGAGAAATGGACATGCCGAGCTCGGCGCCGCCGCCGAAGTCACGGCGGTGCAACGCGAACAGCGGCTCGTCCCGCTCGAGAAACTGACCGCTCGCCGAGACGTTGAAACCGATGCCATTGCCCTGATACGCCGCGGAAACCTCCGCACCACGAACCTGGTCGTCGACAAGCGCAGTCACCGCGACCGTCGACGATTCCTGGCGCCAGGTCGTGCACCCCGCGAGCGCGAGCAGCCAACCCGCCCGCATCAGGGCGCGGACGACGACGACGCGGGCTTGGACTCCGGGTCCGATTCTTTGTCGGCGGCCTCGTAGTCGAGCTCGGGATCCGGCTGCGGCTCTGCGATCTCCTCGGGCGGCGTCGGTCCGTTTTCGTCGATCGTCGCCGGCGTCGAGACTTGATCGCCGACCTTGACGGGCGTGCCGGACGGCATCGACGACGGCTTGGACGTCGCGACCACGTAGTCGGCGATCAGCGTCACGACCTGCTCGTGCACCTTGCGGATGTAGCCCTTCTTGAGGGGGCCGGTCGTGTTCGTGATCAGGGAGAAGGCGAGCGGACGCGTCGGGTCGAGCTCGAGCAGACCCGAGAGCGCGATCACGGTTGATAGTGAACCGGTCTTGCCCCGCATGTGCCCGCGCAGCTCGTTGATGCGGAACCGGCTGCGCAGCGTGCCGTCGGTGCCACCGATAGAAAGTGAATCGAGCCACGCCTTCGACTGGGCCGCATCGCTGCCCGGCATGAAGCCTGCGGCGGCGCGCACGACCTTGACCAGCTCGGCCGGTGTGATGCGCGTGCGATAGGAGAGGCCCGAACCGGTGTCGATGACGACCGAGCTCTTATCGAGCTGCGGATGGCGCTGCAACCAGTCGTACATCGCCTCGACTGCGATCGGCATCGACGGCGTGGTGCGGCGGGCGAGCGCGGCCGCCGTCATGATCACGCGGTCGGCGAGCCAGTTGATGCTCCACTTGTTGACGTGGCGCACGATGTCTTGCAGCTGATCGGAGTCGTGACGCGCGAGCTCGATCGGCAGGCCTGCGGCGCCGACCGCATCACCGATGTAATCGCCAAGCTCCATGCTGCGCACGTCGCCCTTGACGACCACGCCCTTCGCGCGCAGGGCCGCCCGCAGTGCATGCGACGCCATCCATGTGCGCTCGCGGGTATAGAGCGAGTAGGTCTTCGCGCCGTCTTTGCCTATCAGACCGGCGATCGTCAGCTTGATCCGCTTCTTGCCTTCGGGGCTCACGATCGTCGTCGCCGCGAAGCTCAGCTTGTTCTGCTTCTTGCGCGGGCGCTTCTCGGTCTTCGCCTTCATCTCGATCTCGACGAAGTCAAAGCCCGTCGGTGCGGTCGCGGTGGGCGGTTGACCGGGCTCGCCGGCCTTGATCTCGATCGGCACCATCGCGCGGTACATTCCGTCGCGCGTAGAGTCGTTGCCGATCAGCACGTCTCCGTCGAGCTCCTTGACGCCGCGCTTCGCGATCTGACCGGCGAGTAACTCCATGTCGCTCATCGCGAGCGTCGGATCCCAGGTGCCGAGGAGATAGACATCGCCCTTCACGAGGCCCGCGGTGTCGGGCTCGCGACCGAGCACACGCGTGGAGTAGCGGAACGTGGGGCCGAGGAGCTCGAGCGCGGTCGCGGTCGAGATCATCTTCACGTTCGACGCGGGGTTCAGCGGATCGTCGGCGTTCACCGAAAACAGCGGCGCACCACTCTTCGCATCGACGACATAGAGGCCCGTGATCCCGCGACGCAGCGGGCCGCGCAGGATCTTCTCGATCTGCTTGGCGACATTCTCTTCGAGGGTGAGCGGCTCGGCCTTGCGACCGACCACTTCGCTCGTCGGCCGCATCTCGCCTGCAAGCGAGAACGCAACGCGTGCGGCACCGCGCGGTGCCGGCTTCTTGGTCTCACGCGTCTTGGTTTTGCTGCTGACAGGAAGTGTCTTCGCCGCGCTCGCGATCCCGGCGGCCTTCTGCAGCGTGGAGGCAGTGACCGCCTTCATCGGACGCGTCGCGAGCTTGCGCGGACCTGCGGCGGCCGGCGTGACAAGCGCGAGTGCCAGAACCACCAGCAACGCGCGCCTCATCGCGCACCTCGCAGCATCACGCAGGTCGCGCCCTCGCCACCATCGGCGGGCGCAGCGGACGCGAACGCGTGGACAAAGCCCGACAGCTCGCCGAGCAGTGCCTTCAACACGGCCTCGCGCATCGGCGCACCGTGCTCGGA
>JAYVWH010001234.1:0-5327 GCA_043786265.1 Kofleriaceae bacterium
CGGCCGACGGGCTTGCCCCAGCCTTCCTCGTCGGACCCGGCGGGCGCGGCGCCGCTGTCGAGGACGGGCTCGCGCGCGGGCTCGTAGCTGACCGCGGCCTGCTGCGGCTGCTGCGCCTGCTGCGGCTGCTGCTGCGCCTGCTGCGGCTGCTGCTGCTGCTGCTGCTGGGGCTGCTGGGGCTGCTGCGGGTTGCAGCATGCGGGCTGGGAGGTCGCATCGGGCGCCGGCTGGGCGAACGAGGTGGCGACGGTGGCGAACGTGAACAGGGTGGCGGCGAGTGCAGTCTTCATGGTGTGTCTCTCTTTCCTTCTTGAAACGAGAGTGCGCGTTCGCCGCGTGAAGGCGCCTTGGCCCGCGCGTGAACAGGGCGTCATGCACCGCGTGAAGAGTGCGTGAACGCGGCGGCTCGCCCGGGCATCGCTTTGAGCGAATACCGAGCGCGTGCGCCGGCTTGCGAGCTACTCCACGTCGCGCGGAGGCTTGGTGGTGGCGCGCGGGACGAGCTGTCGTAACTGCCAGGACTGCAGCTGCATCCCGCGTCGGACCTTGCGGCGATCGTCATCGGAGAGCCGGGCGATCAGCGCGGCGAGGTGGATCAGCGCGACGATGTAAATGAACAGACCGGCGAGCGTCGCGCTCGGATCGAGCTTGGTCGCCGCGGTGCCGAGCACGATCGAGTTTCCGCTCACGCTCATCCGCGATCCAAACACACCGGCGAGCTCGAGCAGCCACGGCAATAGCGTTGCGACCGACGTGAGGAGCGCCAGGATCCATGGCTGGATCAACCTCCGGTGCGCGGCGAGGAGCGACACCATGATCACGGCCGGTCCCGGCCCGATCACGATCGGGCTGACCATCCAGCCAAACAGCGCGAACATCGCCAGGTTGCCAGCGATCGCGATGTAGCCCGACAAGTATGGGTTCTTCGGCGCGATGTAGATCTCGTCGAGGATGATGGTGATGCACAGGGCCGGACCGGCGATCAGGTACCAGAGCTCGTGAAAACCGATCCAGTACAGGATCGGGAAGAACGCGAGGTACGCGATCGCGGCGAGCATGCCGAACCGAGCGCTCGTCTGTAGTGCCTCCGCATCGAGGCCCTCGAGCTCTTTCTCGACCTCCACGGGCATCTCGCCCGGCGGCTCGACCATCAGGTGACCGACGAGATCAGCGGGCTCCTTGTCCGTCGGATCGAGGGCGAGTGCGCGTGCAGCGGCACGTAGTGCATCGCGCCGATCGGTGGGCCCATTGCCGCGTTGCATCGCGGCCCGGGCCTCTGCCAGCTCCTGGCGGGCGAGCTCGCGGCGCAGCGCGACGTCACGGTTACCGTCGAGAAAATGCTGCACGGCATCGCCGAGCTGGCGCGCTGTCTCGAACCGTTGATTCGCGTCGGCGTGCGCGGCCTTGACGCAAATGCGATCGAGCTCGGGCGGAATCTCGAGCATCGGTGCCCGGACCGAGGGTCGTGCGTCGATGCCCGCGAGCGACGAGGCGAGCCCTGCTTGACCGCGCGGGTGCAGCGGCTGCAGGGCGAGGATCTCGAACAGGATGCAGCCGAGCGAGTAGACGTCGGTGCGGCCATCGAGGAAGTAGTCGCCGCGGATCTGCTCGGGGGAGATGTATCCGGGGGTACCGAGGATCGAACCCGCGACGGTGTACGCCTCGCCGACCACCGTGCCGATGTCCGCGAAGCTGTCCTTGCCGCCCGTCTCGTCGGCATCCTCGGTGATACGGGCGATGCCCCAGTCGAGGACGTAGACCTCACCGAAGTCGCCGAGCACGATGTTCGCGGGCTTTAGGTCACGGTGGACCACGCGGCGCGTGTGTGCGAACTCGACCGCGAGGCACACGTCGGTGAAAGCACGCAGCAGGCGCTGCAGCGTGAAGTCCTCCATCGCGCGCTTGTCACGCAGTGCGAGCTTGGGCACGACGTCGGCGAGCGTCGTCCCGGTGAGCTGCTTCATCACGAAGAACGGCTGGCTGCCCTCCTGCGTCCACAACTCGTGTACCGGCACGACCGCTGGATGCTCGAGGCGGCCCTGGATGCGTGCCTCGCGAAGGAAGCGCGCCAGGATCTCGGGATTGGGATTCTCGACGCGCAGGCGCTTGATCGCGACCGGCCGGCCGATCTGCTCGTCCCGCGCGGACAGCACTTCGCCCATACCGCCCTGGCCCAGCACGTCGCCGATGCGGTAGCGCTCGAGCATCGAGCCGACGACCGGGCTCGGCGCTGTCATGCCGCGCGTCGCCTGCATCTCCTCGACCATCGTGGACGGGTAGGCCTCCTCGAGATCGACCGCGCCGTAGAGCCGGGTCACGCGCTTGCGTGCTTCCTCGGTCAGGACGTCGCGGATGACCGCCGCGGCGTCTCCCTCAGACGCGTCGTCCGGATCCATCGGGGGCCATCCTAACGGAAGCCGCGGGCCGACGAGCGCTCGCGGGCGTGCGAATCTCACGGTGATGGATCGACAGGACGGCTCGGGGGCCGTCTGCTACCGTTGACACCAGATGCAGAAGACTTTGGTCCTCGCCACCGTCGCCCTCGTGCTCGGCGTCGATCCGCGCATCGTCCGCGCCGGCGGTGCTTGAGCGGGTTGAAGTAACCCGAACCTCCCGGTCGGGAAGGTCGATTCGGACGCGCTCGCACCAGGCGAGATCGTCGTGCGTGCGGGCTGGCTCGGGACGGTGGTCTCGACACAGCATGACGACTTCGACGACGTCGACGGGCAGGGCGCGATCCCGATCATCCATGATCAGAACATCACGCTCACCGAGGCACGGCTGTCACTCGATGTCGGGTTGACCAAGCGGTTCGGCGCGTCGGTCGCGATGCCGTTTCGCGTCGTATCGACGAGCATCCGGTATCTCGATGGCCGCGGCGATCAGGTCGATCTGGTGCAGCCCAGTACGCATCACCGCAACGAGACGCTCAGTGGCATCGGCGATCCGATGGTGCTCGGTTCATACGCGCGATCGGGGCTCACGCTGCGCGCTGGCGCGTCGCTACCGCTCGGCCGAACCGAAGCGAATCCGTTCGCGAACCCGGAACTCCCGCACGAGCACATCCAGATGGGGACCGGCACGATCAATCCGGTGGTGTCGCTCGACTACGCTAAAGGGTGGGGGCGCTGGCGCGCCAGCATCTTCGGGTTCACGCAGCAGATCGTGTACGCCAACTCCAAAGGCTATCAGGCAGGCGACCGCTACGCGTTCGGTGTCGGTGTGCGCCAGATGATCGGCAAGACGTGGAGCGTGCGCACGGGGCTCGAGATGCAAGCCGAGACCTACGAGCGCTGGGCGGGCGTGCGTCACACCGACGAAGGCAATCAGGGACGCATCGACGCGATGCTGGCGCTCGGGGCCGCGTTCTCGCTCAGCGACTCACTGTCTCTCGACGTCGCGCTCAAGCTGCCGTTCATCACGCATGTGGTAGGCGGGCAGCTCGCGATGCCCGCGCTACTCGAGATCGGCGTGAGCTACGCGTTTGCCAAGCCACGCGTGCATCGGCATGACCATGACGAAGAGGATGACCACGACCACGAGCATGAGGGTGTCGCCCACCATCACGACGATGAGCACGGGGACCACGAGGTCGATTCCGACGCCGCTGAGCCCACTGCACCAGCATCAGATGTTGTCGCCGAGCCCAGAGACACCACGCCGAGCGACAGCGTCCCGGTTGAGACCCCGCCATCGCCCGGTGACAACAAGCCTGCACCCCAAGCGAAGACGCCGCCTGATATTGCGGACATCGGGCATGAGGGCGCGCGCGTGGACCTCATTCCGGTGCCGGGCAAGATCACGATCTTCGACTTCTGGGCGCCGTGGTGTGTGCCGTGTAAGACGCTCGAGCCGGTGATCACGCAGATCGCGAAAGCGAACCCGGCGGGGGTCGCGGTGCGCCGCATCGATGTCGTCGATTGGGACTCGCAGGTCGTCGCTCAATACCTGACGCCGAAGGCATTCAACCTGCCGTACGTCAGGATCTACGATGCGACTGGCAAGCTCGTGTACGAGGACAGCAGCGCACCGGGCAAGCTGCAGGGGATGGTCGCGGACATCCGCAAGAAGACCGGGTTCAAGGCGCCGCGCGTCGCGACCACGGCGCTGTCGACCCGCGTCGACATTATCGTCACCGAGCGCGGGTTCGAGCCCGCGGACATCACGGTGCCGCGTGGCAAGCCGGTCACGCTCCGCATCCTGCGCAAGGTCGACAAGAGCTGTGCGACCGAGATCGTCTTTGACAATGCCGGCGACGAGGTCCACGCCGCACTGCCGCTCGATCAGGAGGTCGAGCTGACGGTGACGTTCAAGAACGCCGGCGTGATCAACTTCACCTGCGACATGAAGATGTTGGGCGGCACGATCACCGTCCGCTGATGGGGAGTGCGGAGTCGATCACAGCGTCGTCGTCAGCATGACCTTTCGGACCTGCTGGCCTTCCACGGTTCCGCCCTTGCCGTAGCCCGGATCGAGCTGGCCGGTCTTGCCGCGGGTCACCGTCACCGTCATCGCGCACTGATCGGCGATCATGTCGCCCATCCGCTTGCGGATACGGTTGGCCTCGATCGTCAGTGCGCCGCTATCAACAGCGAGAATCTGCGACTCGTTCTCGATGCAGTCGCCGGTGACCTCCCACCGCATGACGCTCCCCGAGTCGATCGGCGACCACGACAGACTCAGTGCGGCGGCACGTGACGAGGTGGTGGGGGCGGCATCGAGCGTGAACTTGGCCGGTAGCGTGGCGATCGAGTTCGGTGCTCCGCCGTCGACTGTGCGGTCGAACGCGACTTGGAACTGCTCGCCTTCGGCGTCGTACGGATACGAGGCATGGTGGGACACGATGTTGAGGATCACTGTCTCCGTCATCACCATCTCCTGGTTGCCGTGCGAGGCAATCAGGCGATCGTCACCAGTGAGGTCGACGAAGTTGAGGTTGATCGGGTTGCCGACGTAGAGGGACGCATATACGTCGGTCGTGCCGTCGCCCTTGGCCTGTGCCGAGATGCCGGCGTAGATGCCAGAGGTCAGCAGGTCGCTGGAATCGGTCTTCGCGCAGCCACTTGCGGCCACGATGCACACCAGGAACGGGATCTTCATCGGGCCTCCTTTGCGGGCTTGAATCCACGTTCGCGCATCAAGGCGTCGGTGTCGACATCTCTTCCGCGAAACGCGCGAAACGCCACTTCAGGTGGCAAAGAGTTGCCGCGGCTCATGATGTGGTCGTGGAGCTTCTTAGCTACGTCCTTCGCGTAGTAGCTCTTCTTCTCCTTGAACGCCTCGCCGGCATCCGCGGTCAGCGTGTCGGCCCAGATGTAACTGTAGTA
>JAYVWH010001235.1:0-16125 GCA_043786265.1 Kofleriaceae bacterium
AACATCTTCATCGGCATCGCGGGGATGATCGGCGCGGGCAAGTCGACGCTCGCGACCGCACTCGGTCAGCATCTCGGCATCGACACGTACTTCGAGCCGGTCGCCGACAACGAATACCTCGCCGACTTCTACACGGACACCGCGCGCTACTCGTTCGCGATGCAGGTGTACTTGCTCAACCGCCGCTTCCAGCAGCATCAGGAGATCATCTGGCGCGGCCGCTCGGCAGTTCAGGATCGCACGATCTACGAGGACTCGATCTTCGCGAAGATGCTGGCGAAGCAGGGGCTGATGGACGAGCGCGATTACCGCACGTACGTCGATCTGTTCCGAAACATGAGCAACTTCATGTGCAAGCCGAGCGTGATCGTCTATCTCGACGTGTCGCCGGACTCGAGCGCCGAGCGTATCCGGTCGCGCAGCCGCGATGTCGAATCGAAGATCCCGGTCGGCTACCTGCAGGCGCTGTACGACGGCTACCAGGAGTTCATCGCGAGCATCTCGAAAGTGATCCCGGTGATCAGGATCGACTACGAGCGCTTCGCGACCGCCGAGGAGATGGCCGAGGTCATCAAGCGCGAGTACCTGGACGCGTCTTTCCTGAAGCAAGTAACGCGGTTCGACCCAGCACGCTGAGCAAGGCCGAAACCGCTATGCTGGGCCGTCCGTGATCCGGCGCTGGCCACAGGTTCGAGCGGGACTGATCGCACTCGCGATTTTTCTCGGCCTCGTCGACGGTTGCCCGCTGCCGCCGGCGAATAGGACGCCGGCGTGGGAGCGCGGCTTCGTCGAGCCGCTACGTACGGCGCAGGCCGAAGTCCTGCGACCGACGGTGTGGATTCCCGAGCGCCTGCGGTTCAGTCAGCGGTGGGCGCTGTACCAGAGGCCGTCGCGCGATCGGTTCCGGCTGTGGATCGAGGGCCGCGACGCCGGAGGGCAGTGGCACGTGCTGTTTCGCGCCGGCGATGCCGAGCATCAAGAAGATGCCGACCTGATCGACTACACGCGTCCGCGTGGCGCGTGGGATCCGGTGGGCTTCTTGCCGATGCAGTACCCGCTGTTCGCCGAGTGGGTGATCGAGCGCATGCTCGCGCGGCACACCGAACTGGCGGTCATTCGCGTGCAGCTCGAGCGCGTGACGCTGACGAGCGACGGGCTCGTTCCGTCGGGAACATTCGTCGAAACGCGCGCGCGCAACCGCGGACGGTCCGTGCAATGAGGTTGTGGCGCGCCTGGGTCGCGCTGATGGATCGCCGCGAGTCACCCGCTGCACTTGCGCTGGTACGAATCGCCGTGGCGGTCGTGCTGATCGGCGATCAGCTGTGGATCCGGCACGTCGGGCTCATCGAGCCACTATGGGCGCGGTTACCGCACGGTTTTGCGACCGGCTACTCGGGATGGGCCGATGTGCTCGACGTCAGTGCGGACGGACTGTGGTGGCTCGGCTTTGCGCCACTCGTGCTCGTCGCGCTCGGCCTCGCGACGCGGCCGGCGTGCCTCGTATTTGCCATCGTGTCGGCGGAGCAGTCCGCGATCGCACCCAACTGCGAGAGCGCGATCGATCAGCTGATGCGGATCGTGTTCGTGATTCTCGCGCTGTCGCGCTGCAATGCGCGGTGGTCCCTCGACGCGGTGATCTGGCGGCGGTTGCAACGACCGATGCCCGCGCTCGTGCCCGCGTGGCCGCGTTATCTATTGCTGCTCCAGCTGGTCTGGGTCTACTTCTCGGCGGCACAGAACAAGAGCGCGGAGTGGGGGCCGCTCGGCCGGTTCACTGCACTCGGCAACGCACTGTTGGATCCACACAATGGACGGCTAGACCCGTCGCTGATCGCGAGCGTGTATCCGCTCACACGTGTCGCGACCGCGTTGACGCTCGCGTTCGAGGCGTCCGCAGCCCTGTACTTGCTGTGGCTGTACTACGCAGCGACGGCCGCCGAACCTGGGCGGCTGCGCACCTGGTGCAACCGGCTCCGCCTGCGCTGGGTGTGGCTCGGCCTCGGCATCACGTTCGAGCTCGGCATCGCGATTGGCCTGCGGCTCGGCGCGTTTCCGTTCGGGATGCTGGCGCTGTACCCGGTGCTTCTGCTGCCACACGAGGTCGAGCGCATGACCCGGATCAGCCGCCGAGGGCGGCCCTGAGGTGGCTCGCCGACGTCCCACCCCGGCTCCCAGCAGCCGCAGCCGGCGACGCACTCGATCATCTCCGCGAAGTAGGCGTTGACGACGTCCAGATCTTCGGAGTCGTAGCTCACACGAGCGCTCTCAGCGACGAAACGTCAGGGCGCCGGCGAACCGCGCCTCATCACCGAGCTGGTCGCAGATGCGAAGTAGCTGGTTGTATTTCGCGATGCGATCACTGCGCGAGGCCGAGCCGGTCTTGATCTGACCCGCGTTGGTCGCAACCGCGAGGTCGGCGATGAACGAGTCCTCGCTCTCACCGGAGCGGTGCGAGATGATCGCGGTGTAGCCGGCGTGCTGCGCGGTGCGCACTGCATCGAGTGTCTCGCTGAGGCTGCCGATCTGGTTGACCTTGACGAGGATCGAGTTCGCGATGCCCTGCTCGATGCCGCGCTTGAGGCGCGCCGTCTGAGTCACGAACAAGTCATCACCGACGAGCTGGACCTTGCTGCCGAGCTTGGTCGTCAGGGCCTTCCAGCCATCCCAGTCGTCCTCGGCGAGGCCGTCCTCGATCGACACGAGCGGATACTTCTCGCACCAACCCGCGTAGACATCGATCAGCTCGCTCGCCTTGCGCGGCTTGCCCTCCCACGTGTACGTGCCGGTCTTCTTGTCGAGGAGCTCGCTTGCCGCGACGTCGAGCGCGAGCGAGATCTGCTTGCCGGGCTCGTAGCCCGCCTTGCCGATCGCCTCCATCAGCAGTGACAGCGCTTCGTCGCCATTGTCGAGGCTCGGTGCGAAGCCGCCCTCGTCACCTACGTTTGTGACCTTGCCGCGCGAGCTCAGCAGCTTCTTCAGGTTGTGGAAGACCTCCACTCCGGCGCGCAGCGCGTCCTCGAACCGTTCGAAGCCGGCCGGGACGATCATGAACTCCTGGATGTCCAGGTTGTTGTCCGCGTGCGCGCCACCGTTGATGACGTTCATCAGCGGCACGGGCAGGGTCACCGCGCCGACGCCACCGAGGTAGCGATAGAGCGGCAGCTCGTGGGACTCGGCGGCCGCACGCGCGACAGCCATCGAGACGGCGAGGATCGAGTTCGCGCCGAGGTTGGACTTCATCGGGGTACCGTCGAGCTGGATCAGCGCGGCATCGATGCCCGCTTGATCGCTCGCGTCCATCCCGATCAGCGTGGGCGCGATCGCGTCGCGGACGTGGTTGACAGCCTTGGTGACGCCCTTGCCGAGGTAGCGTGTGGCATCGCCATCACGGAGCTCGAGCGCTTCGTGCTCGCCGGTCGACGCACCGGACGGGACGATCGCGCGGCCGATCGCGCCACTGTCGAGGCCGACCTCAGCCTCGACGGTCGGGTTACCACGGGAATCCAGAACTTCGCGGGCGTGCAGCCAGACGATCTCGGTCATGCCGCGGACGTTACACCGAGCATGCGTGCGTGGACAGCACAGCCATGACGATCAATCCCGTGATGATCACGGACATGATCGACGTGAGGCCGATTGCGAGCGTCGCCTGCTTCTCATCGTTCGGATAGGTATCGATGGGCATACTCGAACCTTGGACGGGAGCCCGCAGATCGTCGAGAGGGCGCATGTGTTACACAGCGCGCATGAGACACGCTGCGATCTTCGTAGTCGCGCTCGTAATGGTAGGCTGCACGCGCGGCCCCAGCGAGACGGCGCCTGCGCGGCCCGCAACCCCGCCCGAGGTCGTGACCGCCGCGCGCGGCACGATGGAACAATGGCGGCAGGCGTACCAGATCAAGGGCCTCGACGTGCTGTCGGGCCTCTACGCGCACGACCCCGAAATCGTGTTCGTTCACGACGGCCGCGCGCTCGTTGGCTGGGCATCGGTCGAGGCGATGATCAAGGATCGGCTCGCCCGCTATCAGAAGATCGTGATCCGGCTCAAGGACATCAACGTGATCGGGCTCGGGCCGACCGGAGCGACCGCAACAGCGGTGATGACGCGCGAGCTCGGCGACGACGTCACCACGGTGACCGAATCCGGCGTGCTCACGATGGTGCTGCGCCGCGATGGCGAGCACTGGGTGATTGTCACGGAACACTACTCGTACCGAAAGGCCGGCCAGTGACGCGCACCATCGGAGTCGGACTGCTGGGCCTGGGCAACGTCGGTGGCGGCGTCGTCAAACTGCTCGAGGACAACGCGGAGGCGATCGAGGCCCGGCTCGGCGCGCGGATCGCCGTGCGGGCGATCGCGGTCCGCGATCCGGACAAGACGAACCGCGTCGTCGATGTCGACCGCTCGTTGCTCACGACGGACGTCGCATCAGTGATCACGCGCCCCGATGTCGACATCGTGTGCGAGCTGATTGGTGGGACATCGGAGGCCAAGGCCGCCGTGCTCGCGGCAATCGCGCACGGCAAGCAGGTCGTCACCGCAAACAAGGCGCTGCTCGCCGAGCATGGTGCCGAGGTCTTCGGCGCCGCCGAGGCGAAGGGCGTCGATGTCTATTACGAGGCCGCGGTGTGCGGCGGCGTGCCGATCATCCGCGTCCTGCGCGAGGGTCTTGCCAGTGATCGCGTCGAGGCGCTGTGGGGCATCGTGAACGGTACGTCGAACTACATCCTGTCGACGATGACCGAGACGCGCCGGGCGTTCGGCGACATCCTCGCGGATGCGCAGCGCCTGGGCTACGCGGAAGCCGACCCGACGCTCGATGTCGGCGGCGGTGATGCACGGCACAAGCTCGCGATCCTCGTGTCGTTGTGCTTTGGCACCACCGTCGACGTCAATGCGATCGCGATGGACGGCATCGACATCGTCGAGGCAATCGATCTCGAGTACGCCGAGAAGTTTGGCTACGTGATCAAGCCGCTCGTGATCGCGCGTGACCACGGCGAGACCGTCGAGGCGCGCGTGCATCCGGCGCTAGTGCCTGCGCACTGGTTGCTTGCCGACGTCAACGGCGCCAAGAACGCGGTTTACGTGCAGAGCTACGCGCTCGGCGGCTCGATGTACTACGGCGCGGGCGCCGGCATGCTGCCGACGGCAATGTCGGTCGTCAGCGACATCATCGAGATCGGCCGCAACATCTTCGCGCGGGCGGCCGGTGGGGCAAAGCCACAGCGCCCGAGTCCGGCCAGGACGCGTCCGCTGCTGCCGCTCTCCGAGGTGAAGGGCCGCTACTACCTGCGGTTCGGCGTCGTCGACCAGCCGGGCGTGCTCGGCCAGCTGATGACGATCCTCGGATCGCACGGGGTCTCGATCGCGCAGGTGATCCAGGACGCGAAAGAGCGCAACCCGGTCGCCGTCGTGGTGCTCACCCACGAGGCCCGCGAGGGCAATGTGCGATCCGCGCTCGCCGAGATCGATCGGCTTGCGATCGTCAAAGGACAAGCACGCGTGATCCGGATCGCCGCATGAAGCACCGCTACGAGTACCAGATCATCTTCGGCGACACCGATCAGATGGGTGTCGTGTACTACGCGAACTACCTGCGGTTCTTCGAGGGTGCGCGCGCGTCGTACTGGCGCGCGCTCGGCAAGACGTACAAGGATCTCGAAGAAGCGCAGGTCGCGATGCCGGTGATCGAGGCCCACTGCAACTACAAGCGACCGTCGCGCTACGAGGACTTGATCGCGGTCGATGTCGAGGTGACCGAAGTACGCGGGGCATCGCTGCGGTTTGGGTACGAGGTCCGCCGCGGCCTCGAGCTGCTCGCCGAGGGCTACACCCGCCACGCCGTGATCGGTCCGAACGGACGCCCGCGCGCCTTGCCCGACTTCATGCGGGCACTCATCATCTGACCGTGCGTACCCTGCTCGTCCTCCTTGCGCTGTGCGCGGTCGCCTCGGCAGACGCCAAGCGCGAGTGCTACCTCCACAAGCCGAAGGTCAAAGTCACGAACCTTGGCTGCTTCGATGACATCAAGACTACCGACGACCACACGTATGGCTCGCGGCTGTGCCTGATCCGGGCGCAGAACAAGTGCTCCGCGGTGCTCTACACGTGGGACGGCAACCCCGAGGCGAACGCGTCCATCCTCGACGACGTCACCTGCGGCACGACCGGCGCGGTCTCGTTCTCGGGCTCGCTCGATGCAGGTGCGTCGATCTATCTGATCAACTTCACGGGCAAGATCGCCAAGCGCGTGCTCCGCGGCAAGTACTCGCAGGGGAAGTCGACGACGACCATCGCGTGGAAGCAGACCAAGGACGGCTTCGACGCGGCCGACAAGATTCGAACGGTTACCAAGGCGGTCTGCGCGCCGGCCGCCCCGTAGCTGTCGCCGTGTTAGTGAGAACGACGCGAGTCCTACCCACCCGTGCATTGATTGCAGGGCGCTCGCGGCGTACACCTGCCGGATGCAAGACCGCAACCTCGCACTCGAAGTGGTCCGCATCACCGAAGCTGCGGCGCTCGCCTCCGCTCGTTTGATGGGTCGCGGTGACCGCAAGCTCGCCGACGATGTCGCCGTGCAGGCGATGCGGGTTGCGTTCGACGCGCTCGACATCCGCGGCACCGTCGTGATCGGCGAGGGTGAGCGCGACGAGGCGCCGATGCTGTTCATCGGCGAGCAGGTCGGCGCGGGTTGGAAGGAAGCAAATTCCGATTCGCCGAAGGTCGACATCGCCGTCGACCCGCTCGAGGGCACCAACCTCGCCGCGACCGGTGCTCCCGACGCGATCTGCGTGATCGCGATCGCCGACGACGGCCAGTTCCTCAACGCCCCCGATACATACATGCAGAAGATCGCCGTCGGCCCCGAGGCGCGCGGCGTGATCGATCTGCGCGAGAGCGCGACCTGGAACCTCGAGCGCATCGCAAAGGCGAAGGGCAAACGGATCCAGGACTGCACCGCGGTGATCCTTGATCGCGATCGCCACACCGATCTGATCGCAGAGGTTCGCCAGGCCGGTGCCCGCATCCGCCTGATCGGCGACGGTGATGTCTCGGGCGCCGTCATGACGGCGAACCCCGACTCTGGTGTCGACGTCCTGTTCGGCACCGGTGGGGCGCCCGAGGGCGTGATCTCGGCAGCCGCGCTCAAGTGCGTGGGCGGTGATTTCCAGGGGCGTCTCCGCTTCCGCAACGACGAGGAGCGCGCCCGCGCAAAGCGCATGGGCGTCAAGGAAGAGGACTTCATCTACGGCCTCGACGATCTCGCCAAGGGCGACGTGATGTTCGCAGCGACCGGTGTCACGAAGGGCTACCTCCTCGACGGCGTGCGCTTCTTCGGTGACGGCGCGCGCACCGAGTCGATCGTGATGCGCAGCAAGTCGGGCACCGTCCGCGTGATCAACTCGACCCACCATTTCAACACCAAGCCCAAGTATTCCTGGGCGACCGGCCTGGAGTCCTGATCCGCTAGCCCTGTCCGTCTCCTGACCTGGGTACGTGACGATCCAAGCAGGCTTGCCCGGCGCCTAGCGGTCGCGTGGCCGGGCGCAGCGATCGAGTGCGCTGCCGCGGTCGGCGGTCATGAAGCAGCGGCGGGCGGCGTCGTCGAGCGAGCCCGCGCGGCAGCGCTTGCCTAGCTCACGCGGGAACTCGCCGAACTGGGGGACGAATTCGGCGAGCGGTAGTCCCGCGTCGCCGATCGCGGCTCGTGCGCTGGCGGTCACTGCGCGGTCGTCGTCGCCGGCGACCTTGGCGACGTGCTGTTCGACCTCGTCGCACGTCGGCGTGCTGGGCCCGCATGCAACCATCAGCGCTGCGATCGCGAAGAATCTCACGGCAGACTGAAGTTGAGCTTCGTGACCTTGCCAGCCTTGATCGTGACGCTCTTCGTCGTCGTCGGGCGCGACGGGTTCTTGAACGTCAACGTGTAGGTGCCGGTCGGGACGTCGAGGTCGGTGAACGGCGCCTGGCCGAGCTTCTTGCCTGCGAGGTACACGTCGCTCCACGGCGACGTTTTGACGGTGAGCTTGCCTGTCGGCTGACCGCGATCTTGGCGCGGCGTCTTCTTGGAGAAGGTGATCTCGATCATCTTGTTCTCGCCACCCTCGAGAACGATGTCGCGCTTCTCGGCCTGGTAGCCCGCGAGCTCGGCTTCGATCCTGTACGGACCGGCCTCGAGCAGGAGCTGCGCCGTACGCGCACCGGTCGGATCGCCGGGTTGGACCGCGGCCTCGCGGACCTGGTCGCCGACTTTCACGATGCCACCGTCGGGAATCGTGCGGACGACGAGCAGCCCCATCGCCGCCGCGGTCGCATCGACCGGAACCGTGGGCAAGTGCGCCGCATCGAGCGGTGGCTCGGCGAGCGGCAGCGCAGCGTGGATCGCCTCGACGACCGGAACGCTCGCATCCTGCTGCTTGGCAGCGACCGGCGACGATCCAGTGTTGGATGCGGCGAGGGCGATCATGAACGACAGCAGCGCGAGCCCGGCCAGACCGGAAAACATCAGGATCTGCTTCCGGCGCCGCGCACGCGCCCCGTCATCGTGCGGCACCGGCGTGCTGCGGCCAGGCCCCCACAAGCTCGGCGAGGACTGCGGGCGCGGCAGCACTGCCTGCGTGCCGGTCCCCTTGAGCGTGTGGCTCGTGCGGCTGTCGCGCGACAGGTGAAGCTGAGCACGCTCGCCGGACTGCGGCGACTGCGCACCCGACGGCGGAACGCGCGCACCCGACGGCGGCACCTGCGCACCCGACGGCGCCACACGTGGACCCGACGGCGGCACCCGACCACCTGCGCTCGACGACGCGCGCGCAGCGCTCGGCTGCGGCACCGCGGTGGCCGCGAGATCATTGCTCGGCGCGACCGACGGCTGCAGGCGTGTCGGCACCACGGTAGGCCCGCTCGGAATCGGCGAGCGCCGATCATGCAGCACGGTCTCGAACATGTTCTGGCTGTCCTCTTCGTCGGGCGCCGGCATGTGCCGCGGCTCGACGATCTCGGTGGCGTCGCCGACACCCATCGGCGGACCACTCTGCACGGTGGGCTCCGCGTCGGGGCGCGCGAGCATCGTCGGCGAGCTTGGCGTGAAGGCCGGCGGGTTGCCGGAGAACTTCGGCGCCTTGACGGTCATCGCGTCCTGGAGATCCGAGGTGCTGTAGATCTCCGTGCCCTCGGTGGTGTCCGCGATCAGCTTCACCACGCGGCGTGGGGGATACATCGGTGGGGTCGGCGGCAGCGTCATTGGCGCCGACTGCGGCTCTACGAACACCGACTTTTCGGACGACGAGATCGCGCTGGCGCCGGCGGCGGTCCCTGGTGCCGCGACCGTGCCGGGCGAGACCTGGGTGCCGGGGTGGGGCGTCGCGGCGTCGCTGTTGGGATCGAGCGCCGTCTCCTGACCGTCCGTCTCGCGCCCGAACCGGCTGCGAATCCATGCGCTCAGCTGCATCGACGTCGCGAGCTCGGGCGACGACTTGATGAATGCTTCGAGCGCCTGCGCGAGCTCGACCGCCGTCGCGCGATTCTCGCGCTTGGGCTCGAGAGCCCAGTTGATCGCCTTGACGAGCGCCGGAGGTACGTGGGGGGCGACCTTCTCGAGCGGCTCGAGCTTGCCGTCGCGGATCATGCGCATCGACGCGACGGCATCGCCACGCGGAACGATGTACTTGCCGCTGAGCAGCTCCCACAACACGATCGCGAGCGCGAACACGTCGCTCCGCCCGTCGAGGGGCGCGGCGATCGTCTGCTCGGGCGACATATACGCGTACTTGCCTTTGACCTGACCGGGGTTGGTCAGCTGATCGCCGGCCGCCGCGGCCTTCGCGATGCCGAAGTCGCACAGCTTCACGACCCCGTCGTACGAGATCATGATGTTCGCTGGTGAAACGTCGCGATGGACCAGCCCGAACGACTTGCCGTTGGGGCCGCGCAGCTCGTGCGCGTAGTTGAGCGCATTCGCGGCATCGGCGCCGATGCGAGCAACCAGGGTCACCGGGAGCCGCTCGGTCTCGCCGTGCTTGAACATCTGGCCTGCGTGGACACCGTCGACGAACTCCATCGCGATGAAGTAGTCGTGCTCGACCTTTCCGAACTCGTAGATGTGGACGACGTTGGGGTGCGAGAGCTGCGCCGCGAGCCGCGCCTCGCTGAGGAACATCTTCACGAAGTCCGGCGAGTCGGCCAGGTGCGGGAGGATCCGCTTGACCGCGACGCGGCGGTCGAACCCCTCGAGGCCGCGCTGCTGGGCCAAGAAGACCTCGGCCATGCCCCCCCGGGCGATGCGCCGGACCAGCACGTACTGGCCGAACCGAATGCCTGCGTCGGCTGGCACGCTCCCCTAATCATAGACCTTCCCACTTCCCAAAGGCATTCGAGGTTGTGCATGATTCACCGCGATGAGGATCGGGCTCTGGATGTTTGCCCTGGCAGTCGGCTGTGCCGTGCCTACGACTCCTTCTCAGCCAGCGCGCGTCGCGGTTGCTGGTGAGTCGTCGCTCGTCGATATCTTCACGCGCGTCGCACACGATTCCGGCGTCCCGGCGGATCTGCTCGCGGCGGTCAGCTGGAACGAGACGCGGTTCTCGTTCGTCCAACCGACGCCTGATTCGCATGCCTTTCAGACCGGCCCGCTCGGACTCACCGACGGTGGCCCGCGCGATCTCCATCGTGGCGCCGCGCTCGCCGGTGTCACCGACGCTGCGGCCCGCACCGATGCCGAGGCATCGATTCGCGCCGGCGCCGCACTCCTTCACTCCTACGCGATCAGCGGTGACTATCACGCCGCGCTGCGCACCTTCGGCGGTGACAGCTTCGCGCGCGAGGTCGAGCGTGGACTCGCTCGCGGCATCGACGGTCGCGACGACAGCGGTGCCACGGTCACGGTCGCAGCGCGCTTCGACGACGCGCACGTCGACGGCTTCGCGTCGGTCGCACAAGCATCTGGCTACACCGGTGCCGAGTGGGTTCCCGCCTACTCGGGCAACTACAGCGCGGCGAACCGCGGCCTCGCTGACGTCAAGTACATCATCATCCACGACACCGAGGGCAGCTACGCGGGCACGCTTGGGTGGTTCAAGGATCCGTCGGCGAATGTCTCCGCGCACTACGTCGTGCGCTCGAGCGATGGTCACGTCGCGCAGATGGTCGACGAGAAAAACGTCGCCTGGCACGTGAAGTGTTTCAACTCGAATGCCGTCGGCATCGAGCACGAGGGCTACGCGAGCAAGCCGGACACCTGGTACACCGAGGCGATGTACGCGGAGTCGGCGAAGCTGACCGCGTATCTCGCCGACAAGTACAGCATCAAGAAGGAGCACAGCCAGTCCGCCATCATGGGTCACGGCGAGGCACCCGACTGCTCCGACCATACCGACCCGGGACCGGGTTGGAAGTGGGAGCACTACATGGACCTCGTGCGCACCGGTGGTGCGTCGTCGTTCAAGGCTGCGGACCTCATCATCGACGCGCCCGACACGATCCTCTCGGGCGAGGTCGCGACCGTCACCGTCACCGTCGCCAACAGCGGAACGGCTGGCTGGGATCTCGATGCGACGCGCATTGGCACCCAGGATCCCGAAGATCGCGACTCGCCCTTCTACGTCGAAGGTGACTGGCTCTCGCCGAGCCGCGCAACCGCCGTCGATGCGCAGACCGCACCGGGCGCGAGCGGAACCTTTACGTTCCAGATCAAAGGCCCCGACGTCCGCGAGCCGACGGTCTACGACGAGACCTTCTCGTTCGTGCAGGAGGACGTGGCCTGGTTTGGTCCGACATTCCATGTCGTCCTCCAGGTCCGCCCCGAAGCTGACGGTGGCTCGGGCGGTGGCGGTGGTTGCAGCGCCGCTGACGGTGGCAACGGCGCCGGTGGCAGCGCGGTGATGCTGATGTTCGCGGTCGGTGCGGTCCGTCGTCGTCGCCGTCGCTAGCCCCGACCCGAGATCGCGCCTGCGACCGCTGCGACGGTCGCCGAACGCCGCGCAAACCAAGCCTTTTGCCGAGCCCTGTGCGGCAATGCACGAGGCGGCGACTTCACGCCTCACCCGGGCGCCGGACGACACGCATTGTTAGGCCTGCGGCGTGCGCCTCGTGACATCGATCATCGTCGACAAGTCCGCGCCAGGACACGCTGAAACCGCACGACCCAACGACCCCGATCAGGGCGGAAAGGCTTGACCCCCAAAGGGGTAGCGAATAGGGTCCCGCATCTTTGAGTAACCGGCCGCTGGTCGGAGAGGAATTACGTAATGAAGAAGCTCGCCTTGGGACTCCTGCTCGTCGGGATGTTCGCCGCCTGTAGCAGCGAAAAGAAGATGGTCATCGTCGTCACCCCCGACGCCAAGGGCCAGTGCAACCCGCTGCTCAACACTGGCTGCGCCGCGAACCAGAAGTGCACCTGGCTCATCGACGCCCTCACCCCCAACTACGTCGGCCACATCGGCTGCGTGCCCGACGGCGCCAAGAACGTCGGGGACGCATGCACCTACGGCCCCGCCGGCGAGCTCGGCTACGACGACTGCAAGTTCGGTGGCGTATGCACCAACTTCCGCAACCCGATGACCAACCCGTCCGGCGTCTGCAAGGCCGTCTGCGATCAGCAGGGCGGCATGCCGGCCTGCGACGCATCGCACGTCTGCGTTGTCTACGCGAACCTCTTCGACCTCGGCGAGACGACGCCGGCCGCCGCTGGCGTCTGCAACGTCTCGTGCAACCCGCTCACCGACAACGACTTCGACGGCTCGGGTGTGGGCCTGACCCGCTCGGGCACCACGTGCGGTAGCGCGGCCGAAGGCTGCTACGGCTCGCCGAGCGCGGGCACGCCGCCCGTCTCCGGCTTCAGCTGCACCCGCGACATCCACTACGGTGGCCCGAAGATCTTCGGTCACCGCGCCCCGTGCACGGTCGCCGAAGGCTGCGCCGACGCGCAGACCATGAAGCCGTACCAGAACAGCTGCAGCCAGGGTTACCTGCCGCTGCTGTACGACATGGTCGGTTCCACCACGGTCGTCTGCATCCAGTTCTGTGAGCCCGACAACTGCTTCCTCGGCACTGGTAACTGCGGTGTCGGCAGCGGCTTCGAGAGGACCGCTGGTAAGGTCCGCGCGTCGGACGAGCACCGCTGTGCTGCAGCCGACGCCGTCGGCGATTACGACATCACCGCCAAGGGCACCAGCTGTCAGTTCCTGTGGCGCCGCGAGATCGACTCGGCCACGATGACCTACCTCCCGTCGCAGTGGAGCGACAAGCTCGGCTTCTGCTACGACCACCAGATCTATCAGTACGACTCGAACATGGACAACATGGCCGATCTAGCGCTCCCGGCCTGCAACGTACTCAAGGACGGCTTCGGCTCGGGTATGGACCCCGCCGTTCCGACCGAGTACTTCGGCGCCGCAGACCTTGGCTGCGTCGACAGCACGCGCCTGATGGTCAACGGCAAGGCCCAGATCCCGGAGTCCGCGATGAAGAAGGCGGCGCAGATTGACATGCCGCACCCGCTCTACGACTCGCGCGTATACGAGCCCTACGTCGAGTAGCTGACTCTCCTCACGTCGCTCGCATGGGGTCGGCTCGCCGGCCCCGTTGTATTTTCGGAGCGATGAGAAGGCTGTGGTGGGGGGTGGCCTTCCACCTGATCTCCACGAGCCCGGCCATCGGCGCCGCCGACCCCACCGCAACGCTCGGAATCGACCACGACGGCGTCATGCGGCCGCAGGGTGCGTGATCTGGGCGCGTTCGAGTACAAACCGTAAGAAATTTTTCAGCGCGCTGGGGTCTGGAGTCTGTCCGCGATAACGCGGAACTCCGGACACTCCGGACAATCGCGCGTGTGCCTTCAAGCGCTTGCGTAGGCACGCCGCACGCAACTTCGCGGCGGTGACATCGATACACGGCGCAGGTGGATCGCGGCTCGCTCGCATGGTGCGAGCGGTCGCTTCTGCACGCCACACGTCACCACGTCACGTCACACGCACAAGGAAAGACAGCTCACCATGACCATGTTCGACGAGAGGAACACACAGGATCTCAACCACGGCCGGCGCGGCGGCGCGGTCATGGCCCTTCGCAATGTCTCGACGGCAGACGTGTATGCCCTCGAGCCCGGACGCCGGCGGTGGATCATCGGCAAGCACGACAGCTGTGACCTGCGTCTCGTCGATGCGTACGTGTCGGGCGTTCAATGCGTCCTCGAAAGACGCGGGGATGGAACTCTACTGCTGCGCGATCGCGAGTCGCGCAACGGGACGTTCATCGACGGCAATCCGATCGAGGCGGCGGAGCTGAGGGCGGGGTCGTACGTGAGCATCGGGCGCACGACGTTGCTCGCAGTCGGACCGAACAAGGCGGGCGACAAGCCACCGAAGGCGATCGAGCTGCTGCGCGGAACGGATCCGCAGACGCGCGCGACGATCGATCGGGCGATCCGCGCATCGCAGACGGACTGCAGCGTGCTGGTCGTGGGCGAGACGGGGACGGGCAAGGATCTGATCGCGCGATTGATTCACGAGAGCTCGCGCCGCTCGCAGGGACCGTTCGTCGCGGTGAACTGCGGCGCGATTCCGCGCGAGCTGATCGGGTCGGAGCTGTTCGGTCACGAGAAGGGCTCGTTCACGGGCGCGACCGACAGCCGCGAGGGTTACTTTGTCGAGGCGCACGGCGGCACGTTGTTCCTCGACGAGATCGGGGAGCTGCCTGCCGAGCTGCAGCCGCACATGCTGCGGGCGCTCGAGACGCGGCGGGTGCGCCGCATCGGCGGTTCGAGCGAGCGGGCGGTGGACGTGAGGATCGTCGCCGCGACGAATCGCGTCGCCGGGCTCGGGACGGAGGCGTCGCCGCTGCGCGTGGACCTGTATCACCGCCTCGCGACGATGGTGCTCGAGCTCAAGCCACTGCGCGAACGCATGGGGGATTTGATCGATATCGTCGAGTCGGTGCTCGCCGACAGTGCGGCCGAGTTCGGCGAGAAGCGCGTGTCGTCGGACGGCTGGCAGGCGCTGAGCCTGTATGGCTGGCCGGGAAACGTGCGCGAGCTGCGCCACGCGGTGGCACGCGCGATCGCCCTCGGCGGCACTGAGCTCGGCCCGACGGACTTCTTTCCAGATCTGCTCGCGCGCGTGGATCGGATGCGAACGGCGACGGATTCCGACGGCGCGATGCTTCCTTACGAGGTGATGATCCGCGGCGCCATGCAGCAGGCGCTCGTCGAGCACGGAACGATTCGCGGCGCCGCGATCGCGCTCGGGATGCCGAAGTCGACCTTTGCGGACAAGGCCCGCGACTGGGGCCTCGTCTCTAACCGCCGACGCCGACGGCGGACGACGCGCGAGCAGCCGTGAAGGAGCGGCGCTACTTCGCCATCGCGGCGGCGCGGTGTCGCAGCACGTACTGCAGGATGCCGCCGTGGACGATGTACTCGACCTCTTGCGGCGTATCGACACGCGCGATCACGGTGAAGGCCTTGTTGCCCGCACGGACGGTCAGCTTCTTCTTCGGGAGGATGCCCGCGGCGATACCATCGATCTCGATCAGCTCGTCGCCGGTGAGGGCGAGTGATATGGCATCCTGACCGGGCTCGAACATCAGCGGTAGAACGCCCATGCCGATCAGGTTCGAGCGGTGGATGCGCTCGAACGACTTCGCGATCACCGCGCGCACGCCGAGCAGCATCGTGCCCTTCGCTGCCCAGTCACGCGAGCTGCCGGTGCCGTACTGCTCGCCAGCGATCACGATGAGCGGCGTGCCCTCCTTCTGGTAGAGCATCGCTGCGTCGTAGATCGCGTGCTGCTGGCCCGTCGGGATGTGCCGCGTCACTCCGCCCTCGATGCCCGGCAGCATTAGGTTCTTGAGCCGGATGTTCGCGAAGGTGCCGCGCACCATCACCTCGTGGTTACCGCGGCGGGCGCCGTACTGGTTGTAGTCCTTGCGCGCGACGCCGTTCTCATCGAGGTAACGCGCCGCCGGCGAGTCCTTGGCGATATTGCCAGCGGGCGAGATGTGGTCGGTGGTCACCGAGTCACCGAGGATCGCGAGCACGTGCGCGCCCTTGATATCGACGAGCGGCTTTGGCGTCGGACCGAGGTCGTCGAAGAACGACGGCTTGCGGATATAGGTCGACTTCTCGTCCC
>JAYVWH010001236.1:0-3668 GCA_043786265.1 Kofleriaceae bacterium
TCGCCTGCGCGGTGTAGCGCTCGGGGTAGCCCTGACTCGAGAAGCAGAATGCGTGGCCGTCCGCGGCCAGCTGATCGAGCCAGGACAGACCGCTGATGCCGGTATCCCACGAGGCAATGCGAGTCCCTTCGGGCGAGGTTTGCGTCGCCGGCGCCGAGCCGTCGAGCTGGCGGTAGACGTTGACGTGCCAGCCGAGCATCTCAGGTGAGCTCGACGACGATCTCGCGACTCTCGACGCGGCCCTGGAACGCGTAGTCGTTCTGCTCGCTCTGCGAGAACGCGTGTGCAGCCGGCGCCTCGTACACGAGCGTGATGCCCCACGAACCCGGCGTGAGCTTGTACGACCACCCGATCGTGGCGGTCTTGCCGGCGGGCTGCGTGCACGCTAGAGGCTCCGTGCGTTGGTGCTGGCGACCTGGCATCAGCGTCAACCATGTCTCGGCGATGCCGCACGGCAGCACGGGCCCGGGGGCGGGCGCGACGAGCGCACCCTGCGAGTCGACGATGCGCATCGAGCGATTCCACCAGAATGCGAGGGCGAGCGGCTTGCGGCTCAAGTTCGTGTAGATCGCCGACAGCGTGAGGTCGGCCACGCGACAGCGCCCCTTGGACACGAGCTCGATCACGAGAGCCGACATGTGCAGAGGGTACCGCGGCGGCGGTGCTGGCGGCGGGACTGGATTTGTGGCGGCGAGCCAAGCGTTGCCCGACGTCACGATCTCGCCAGCCCTCGTGATCGATTAGATGCTGCAGACGTGCTGCGTGAGGTCGCAGGTGCCGGACGCGCACGCGTAGACGCTGTCACAGCTGCCACCCGGTTGAACGTTGCCGTTCATCACGTGGTAGCAGCTCTCAGCCCACTGGATGCCATCGGTCCACTGCTTGTCACACGCACCGAACGCGACGCCGCCGAGACAGTCGACGGCTGCGGTGCCATCGAAGTCGATGCGGCCCTTCGCGATCTCGAGCTCGATCTGGTCGGAGCCCCAGCTGGTCTGCAGTCGCGCGACGCACGCACCGACCGAGCCGGCCCAGCTCGCCTCGAACGTCGCAGAGTCGAACGGATAGGTGGCGCGGCAGGCGAATGCCTGGTCGCAGTAGATCATCGCGATCTCGGTCAGGTACCCGGTCGCGGTCAGCTCGGTCTGGCTGCCACCGGCGCCGCTGCCCGAGCCCAGGTCCTCGCCAGACGGCGGGATGGGATTCTGGGGCGGCACGTGATCGGTCCCGACGTCCGCCACGCAGGCGGAGACGAGCACGAGGACGACGACCCACTTCATCGACGGAGAGTTGATGCAACCTACTGGCCAGTCGAGTAGCCACCTTGCCGGCGCACGTCCACCTACAGGCAGGGTTTGCAAGATCGCGGGATCACCGATGATCCAGATCGGTGTTCCAACGCCCTGCTCAGCTCCACCTGGGGAGAGCGGTGGGAGGGACTCCAGATCTCGGGGTCGGACCCCCAGGTCACCAGTCCCCAGGGTCAGAACAGCGAGCCCTGCTTGGGCGGTTCCTCGACGGGAGCGGACATCGCGGCGATGCACTGGTCGTCATCGTGCTCGGCCACGTTGACCCAGGTCGACACGGGCTCGGCGACCCAGTCGTCGCCCGGGTGCGGGGGAACGCTCAGGAGATTCAGCGCGCCCTCGGCGGGCAGCGATGGATCGAGCCAGGCGCTCCACACATCGCGCGCGAGCACGACCGGCATCCGATCGTGAATCGGCGAGACAAGATCGTTGGGCGGTCCGGTGACGATCGTGAAGCTGTGGGTCTCGCCCGTCTCGGCCTTGTTGCGCGTCCACAGGCCGGCGAACGCGAAGAAGCGGTGATCGCGCGGATGCATCCACATTGGCTGCTTGGGCGACTTCGACTTCGGCCCCGCTTTCCATTCGAAGAAACCATCGGCGGGAACGAGGCAGCGCCGGCCGCGCGACAGTGCATCGCGAAACATCGGCTTCTGCTTCAGCGTCTCGACGCGCGCGTTGATCATCAGCGGCGGTCGCGATCCATCGCGGCCCGCCCAGAACGGGACCAGGCCCCAGCGCATCATCTCGAGCGTCCGCACGCCATCGCGGAGCGTGACGACCGGCGCGTCCTGAGTTGGCGCGACGTTGAAGCGCGCCTTCCACCAGATGTTCTGCTGGACGCTCGGATCCATCGACGCCTCGAGATCCTCGATGAGCCCCTTCTGACGCGTGATCGTGTAGCGGCCGCACATGAGGGCTAAGCGAGGCGTAGCACGCAGATCTGGAAGTAGCGATCCTGCTCGTTGCGCCCCGTCCTCACGTCGTGTCACTTGGTCAGGAGCGAACGCACGTAGTCGGTTCTGGAACCATTCCAGCCGCACTTCTGGCACGCGGTTCCAGCGGCGAACTCATGCGTGCATGCGGGATAACCATAAAGGACGTGCGCGCACTCTGCGCATAGACCCGTCATGGGCGACTCGGCGAACGGCGACTCGCACTCGGCGCATTCGCTCGCTGACGCGTCTGCGACGCGCACGATCAGGCACACCCGTCCGCTGTTCGCGTAGTCCGCCAGGCACGTCAGGAGTCGTTCGACCTCGCGCGGCATGTCTCTCTCGACGCGTTCGAAATCGCGGATTGCTAGCTCGTCAGGTAGCGGACAGTCAGACGAGATCAGATCCCAGAACGCATCCCAGTTGTGGCCGTACGAGTCCGGGAACGCCAGCCGCGACGCGAAGACTTCGTGGAGCTCACGCGGGGTCGTCACGCGCGAGAGGTCGAGCTCGATCCGCGTCATGCTCACTGCGACGATAGCTCGAAGCGCGCGTCGCAGTGCACGGCTTGGCTCGACGCGTGAGCGCTAAGCCTAATGCCGGTCAATAACGAGGTCGACCTTGACCTCGACGTGAACCCTGAACATGAACGCCACCGTGGACCTTGACGTCGACAGGTCAGGTCATCTCAGTGAGCGAGCATCGCGAAGGGCAAAGGGCGCACGATCGGCTGCGAAGACAACGCGGCAAGGTGCGGGGTGAACAGCGCGCAGATCGCGTGGCGCGCGCACAGGTGTAGTTCATCGGACGCGATGGCGGAGCGGGGCGGGCCGGATCAGCCGCGCTGCCGGCTACGGCCGAATGCCGTGACGTGGTGCGACCGCGGGAGGCTGCGTCGTTGCAGAGCGTGTGGCCGCGCCAGGGCAGTTGATGACCCGCGCGCATATCAGCCGAATCTGGTCAGTGGCGCGCGGCTCACAACATGCGACAGGCGCTAGCGTCGTCGCGGAGCGCCACCACGGGCAGATAAATTATCGGGGGAAGGGCAGAGGGTGCTCGCACGATCGGCTGCGACGACAACGCGGCAAGATCCGGGACGATCGGCACACCCGATCGCGCGGCGCTCGCGGCGGAGATATTCGACTGGGCGCTCGCATCCTTGTCGCCACGGGCCGCTGACAGCGGGGCGGCCCAAAGAACGAGAGGATGAGGTCCACAGCCCGCTGGCCGGTGCAGAAATGCGGCGCGTAGTGACGCGACCGCGGTCACATCCTTGTCGCCGAGGCGCACGAGGGTCGCTGCTGGCGGGGCAGCCCGGAGACCAGGCCTTCGCGCGGGGGCTTCCACGCCGGTCCCGGAACCTCGGTCGTGCGCAGCAAGCCGTGCTTGCGCCAGCCGGTCGAGAGCAGCCACGTCCGTGCCTTCCAGG
>JAYVWH010001237.1:0-2411 GCA_043786265.1 Kofleriaceae bacterium
GCCGACGCGCATCCCGACGTCGATCCGCGCACCGTGCGCTTCACGGACCTGCGCGAGTGGGTATTGGCGCTCGACGGCTTCGACGACGATCTCGACCGCAGTCTGAAAGCCGACCGTGTAGTCGGTCGCCTCGAGGTCGTTGTCGATCGTCTTGGGGACGCCAACGATGCGTGTGGCCCCGTTGTCGATGAACTTCTGCGCGAACGACATCGTGCCGTCGCCACCGACGACGATCAGGCCGTGCAGATCGAGCTTGGCGAGGTTGGCCATGCAGCGCTTCGACACGTCGTGAATCTCGACGCGGCCATCGGGGAGCTTGACCGGGTACGCGAACGGATTCGCGCGATTGCTCGACCCCAGCATCGTGCCGCCGCGCGGCAGGATGTGTTGGACCGTGTTGATGTGGAGGTCGACGTAGTCCTCCTCGTAGAGGCCCTCGAAGCCGTTCCGGATCCCGACGACTTCCCAGCCGAATGTATGGCGCGCGTGGAGCGTTACCGCACGAATGACACCGTTGAGCCCCGGGCAGTCTCCGCCGCCGGTCAAGATGCCAATCCGCGTGCTCACCGGGTCACGCGGCGGCCAGCTTGAGGAGCCGCCGCAGGTGCTCGGGGACCTTGGCGATCTCGACCGGGTCGGGGTCGACGATCAGCCCTCGGCAGCTCGAGGCGCCGCACGCACATGGTTCTGCGACGTCGCCGACGAAGGCGTAGTCGTAGGTGATCTCCTCGCCAACCGGGATGTCGCGCAGAGCGACCCACCAGGCCTTGCAGGTCTTCTCGGCGTGGTCCCAGCTGGACAGGACCTCGCTGTTGGGGTCGCAGGAGTGATTGAACCAGCGGGTCTGGCAGACGAGGTCCCAGAAGAACTGCTCGCCAAGGCCAGAATCCTCACCGGGGAGCACGAGCGCGTAGGTGTCGTCGAAGTCGTCTTCGGGCTTGTAGAGCACGCCATCGCCAAAGCAGATGGACTCGCCTTTGGTGAAGGCGCGCGTCGTGACGACGCCATAGCCGTGAATCGAGGAGGCAACCACTTTCAAACCATCGAGCAACGGCATTGGGATGGTCGATCTCTAACGAGGATTTGCTAGATTGCAAAGCGCTATGGCGAACAAGCTCAAGGTAGGCGTCCTCGGCGCGACCGGAATGGTCGGGCAGAGGTTCGTTGCGCTCCTCGCGGAGCACCCGTGGTTCGAGGTCTCGGCGGTCGCGAGCCAGACGGTCGGCAACGCGAGCGACGTGTCGCGGATCGCCGAACAGTGTGATTTCGTCGTGTGCGCCGTCGATATGGACAAGGCCGCGACCGCGAAGCTCGAGGAGGACTACGCGCGCGCGGAGACGCCGCTGGTGTCCAACAACTCGGCGCACCGGTGGACCCCGGACGTGCCGATGATGGTCCCCGAGATCAACGCGGACCACGTCGGAATCATCGCGGCCCAGCGCAAGCGCCTCGGCACCAAGCGCGGATTCATCGCGGTGAAGCCGAACTGTTCGATCCAGAGCTACGTGCCGGCGATCCATCCGCTCAAGGCATTCGGGCCGACCAAGATTGCCGTGTGCACTTATCAAGCGATCTCTGGCGCCGGCAAGACGTTCGAGTCGTGGCCCGAGATGATCGATAACGTGATCCCGTTCATCAAAGGCGAAGAGGAAAAGTCTGAAAGGGAGCCCCTGAAGATCTGGGGCACGATTCAGGGCGGCGAGATCGTCACCGCGAAGGCGCCGCAGATTACTGCACAGTGCATTCGCGTCCCCGTGAGCGACGGTCACATGGCCGCCGTGTTCGTCGAGTTCGAGACGAAACCGTCACGCGAGCAGATCCTGTCCGCCTGGAAAGAGTTCTCCGGCAAGCCGCAACAGCTGAAGCTGCCGAGCGCGCCGACCCCCTTCCTTCACTACTTCGAGGAGGACAATCGTCCGCAGACCAAGCTCGACCGCGACGCGGGCAACGGCCAGGCGGTTTCGATCGGCCGGCTGCGCGAGGATGAGATGTTCGACTGGCGATTCGTCGCGCTGTCGCACAACACCGTTCGCGGTGCCGCCGGCGGAGCGGTTCTTACCGCCGAGCTCTTGAAGGCCGACGGCTATCTCTCGGCGAAGTAAGTGTAGGCGGCGTCGCACGTATTTTTCTCGGTAGTTAGCGGACCACAAATAACGCCAGAACGAGCGCATGCGCCCACTACGCACGAACTGAAATTTCTCCTCACGCTTCGCTGACCGGCTTTCGCTTGCGCATACCGAAGGAGATGCGAGACCGTAAGCGTTGATGCCGAGAAGTGCACCAGATGAGAGGCGCCGTAAGAGCCGCTCGCCGAGCACGAGCACGAGCACGAGCACGAGCACGAGCACGTCGCCCGCGGCGAAGCTCGCTCGCGGAACACGCAATTCGCTTGCGCCACTCGTCGCAGAGCC
>JAYVWH010001238.1:0-3930 GCA_043786265.1 Kofleriaceae bacterium
GCGAACAGCGTCGCGAATGGATGCGCCATGCCAGGCTGGCGAATCGCGTAGAACAGGACCGGTCCACCGGCGAGCACGAGCAATGCAGCTGCGAGTGCGCGACGATCGTCACCGAGGCGGCGCGCGACGAGGCGATATGCAAACCATAGCGCACCGATCGACGCGAGGACCGAGGCCCACGCGGCGAGTGCGAACGCGATCGTCGAGAATCCATCAGCGCGCCCGCCCGTGATCCGTGCGACGCCATGACCGACGAGAAACAGCGGAGATGCGAACACGGCCGGCCCGATGCCGAACACGTTGCCGGGGCGTCCCGTGCCGGTCGGGCGCTGTTGCCACGGATCGCCGGTGACCTGGTACTGGTTCGTGAAATCGACATCACCGTCCAGCCACAGCGACGGCAGGTAAACATAGTAGTAGGTCGCGTCACCGTGCGGGAGTGCGAGCGGCTCGCCATCCTCGCCTCGCCCCAGAGCGAGCGCGATCGTGCATGTCACGAGCGCGACGATGATCGAAATGCGCGCGATGTGAGCGTGCGGCCGGATGTAGCGAAGCTACCGCACTGACCGTGTCCGTCAGCCAGACGACGCGCGCAAGCGTCGTTCCGCGATGCTACTTTGTCCTCGCGAGTACGTAGCGCAAACCCGAGGCCTGCTTGTTCTGCAAGATCAGCATGCGCCCACCGCGCATCGCCTCGAACTGCACCAGGTATTGCGTGGTCTTGCCGCCGTTGGCAGCGGCGGTTGCCTCCCAGGCGTTCAGCTTGAACGTGCCCTTGACGGTGCCCTTCGACACGGTCCCGGTGCCGGCTCCGGTCGAGACCCCCAGGGCCTCCCAGACGTAGCGGCTGCCCTCGGAGAACACGAACTTGTCGTAGACGGACGCGCCGCGCATTCCGGCGAGGCTGCCGTCGCCGCTGGAGTAATACATCCCGTAGGCGGCGGTGCTGTTCTCCCAGGTGCCGCGCAGATCGGACTCGTCGACCTGGAACTTGTTGAAGCCGGTCATCGACTTCATCTTCTCGTAAGTCGGGAACTGCGTGCGGAAGGTGGCGGCGTCGGGGGCTACGATCTCGATCGCGTACACCGAGCCGTTCTCGCTCGTGAGCAAGAGCCCAATGTGGGCGGTGACTTTGTTTCCCACCTCCGTCACCGCCGCATCGCCGAACGACGACATCCCAACGCCCGCTTCCGTCGGTGCAACGTTGAGGTTCGCCGCTCGGTAACGGGGGGCGATGATCTGGTTCCAGAAATACCGCACACGGGCGGACGGATCCATCGTCCGGGTCTCGTCAGTAAAAGCGATCGGGTAGTGCAAGCGCACCGTCATGGTGTCGTTGGTTACCTGCACCCAGTCAGGTTGCTGGGTCGACGTCCAGCCGTCCTGGAAGGACGTGTTGTTGTATCGGTATGGGCTCGCGGGTGCTGGCGTCGTCGTCGGCGGGACGGGCGTCGTCGCATCCGCGGGCGGTGTCGTGGCTGCTTTCGCGTCAGGGAGCACCAGGCTCTTGACGAGTTTGTTGTAGTCCGTCGAGCACTCCTCGAGTTTGTTGGTAAGCAAGAGCACGCTGAAGCGTCGGCCGCTGCCGCTGAACGTGGTCAACACCGCTCGTCCAACATAGGCGCCCATGGTGAAAGAACCGGATCCGGCCACCGCCTGCCACCCCGGGCGGCCAGCAGCGGCCTTCGACGTCGACGCGCCGAGTGTCAACTGGGTTCCGAGCAGCTTCCACTCCGCGTCGAAGTCTTGCTGCACTGTACCCGCGCTTGGCAGCGCAGCCAGTAGTGTCACCGCGCAGTAGGACGTTCCCGCGGTCTTGCTGAGTTTGTGCAGCCGCGGCGTGGTCTCGTCGACCTTGTAGCCGGACGGCGCCTTGTAGGACGCAATGTCGTAGGTCGTAACGGTCGGCTTCGCGTGCGCACGGCCGGTACACAGCGCGGATACGACAAGGACAGAGCCGATGAGCATCAGCTTATTCGTACGGTTTGGGCGATTCATGGACTTCTTTCGAACAGACGCCGAGCATCTTAACTCCGAGGAGTGGATGGCGCGAATCTGGCGCTGCGCAAAGGCAGTCCGAAGCGCCCACGAAACTGCTGTTCTTGTTCGAGTGTTGGGAGACAGCGGAGGGATGGCACGTGGATGGTTGGTCCTGACGGTGTGTGCGAGCGGCTGCTTCCCGCGCGAGAAAAGTTAGCCACCGGCCACAGTGCCGCTATGCTTGTAGCTCGCCGATGTCGTTCTCGCTTTCTGATAACGAGGTCCGGGCGTTTCGCGAGGGTGGCTTCTTCGTGAGGCGCTCGGTGTTTCGATCCGAAGAGGTCGACGCGGTGCGCGCGGCTCTCGAGCGGCTGTACACGACCGCGCAGTCTCTGGCAGCCACTGGCGATCACGGGGGCGCGTTCTACGCACTCGCGTTTCCGGCGAACGCACCCGTGGTCGTGCAGCGTGTCGTGTGGGCGGGCGGTGCCGAGCCCGCACTACTCGCGCTGAGCGAAGACCACCGTCTACTCGATCCAACGTTGCAGCTCCTGACGACTCAGAGCTGCGAGCAGCTGCTCTGCCAGGCGCACTACAAGATGCCGAACGACGGCGTCGCATTCGACTGGCATCAGGACATCCAGCACCGCGACAAGGGCAACGACACCTGGCGCGACGTCACGGGGCTCGGTTCTTACGTGCAGACGATCTTGCTCGTCGATGACATGACCGACGAGAACGGTCCGCTCGAGTTCTTACCTTCGGACGCTGTGACTCTCGATGCCGCTGGACGACTCGTCCGGGATGCGGACATCGATGCATCGCGCGCGACCGCAGTCACCGGGCGCGCGGGCGACGTGCTGTTCTTCGGTCCTCATGCTGTCCACGGCAGCACGCCGAACCAGTCGACGAAGCCGCGACGCGTGCTGATCAATGGCTACGCCGCACCGGCCGCGAACAAGCGGTACTACCCGGGCCGCGGCGCGTGTCGCGTGCTGCCGGCGTCGCGCGCAGCCCAGCCGCTGCATGTCCCGGTCGAGCGCGCATCCTGACCCCTGTAGAGGGTCGTGACTAAGGCGTCGGCGCGAGCGGGAAGTGATTCGACGAGCCGGGCCGGAATGTCGGTGCGTCGGCGCGGATCGCCAAGATGCCGAGCGTCAGTAGCAGCGTGCCTGCACCGAGCGAGATCCCGCCGGCCGCGGTGAGGCCGCTGTTGTCCTTCGCCAGACCGATCGGTAGCAGGGCCGTGCCCGTGATCAGCGCTGCCGCGCCGACGGAGGTCGCGATGATCCCCATGATGCGTGTCCCCCCCGTGTTGTCCTCGTAGATGCTGAGCGAGCGTCGGTACACCGACGGATCGGGACCCACATGGACAAGCTCGACCTCGAGTGAATCTTTGCCGATCACCGGAAAGCCGAGCAGCACGTTGCCCAACTGGTGATCGGTGGCACACGGCGAGTGCGCACACAGAGTCGCCGGCACCTCGGAGAAGCGAAAGCTCACCCGTCCGCGAGCATTCGTCTGCTGTGCGGCTTCCATCTTGATCATCTGCACGGGGGCCGGCCCCTCGACGACATCGACGACCAGCCGGCCCATCCCACCGGGTGGAGGAGGAGCGTTGTCCATCGGCGGGGCCACGGGTGCGGGAACGGCCGCGGGAGGTAGCTGACGTACACACGCCGTGAACATCACTGCGATGCAAAGACGCTGCGCGAGCGGGTGAAATGCAGGTAACGTCAGAGTCGCTCCATTCCGAGGGAGTCTCATCATGATGCGTCTATCGTCGCTCATCTCGCTAGCCATCGTTTGTTTCGGTTGCCAGGTTCGTCTTCCGCCCCCGGGCCAGATCGGCATCGGGTTCAAGGCGACCACCCGGGTCGAGGTCCGTGCCCAGACCACCCCCGAGGTGATCGTACCGCTGCAGGGCGCAGCGGTCGTCGAGTTCTTCGG
>JAYVWH010001239.1:0-5186 GCA_043786265.1 Kofleriaceae bacterium
GGGAGCTCGCCACTCGCGCGTTGCGTGGTCGGCATCGTGCGCGGTCACCACCTACCCGGTGGCAGCGAGCGCATGTACACCGTGTCGTTCAACTTCGGCGATCCAGATCTGCCGAGCCTCAACGCTTCCGTCGAGAGTGCGCTCGAGGCACCGGACGGACTCGATGCAAAGTTTGCCGAGCTCGCTGCGAGCACGCGGGACTGTCTGCCGAAGAGCGGCAGCGCAGGTGCGCTCCCACAGGCGCTGACGTGGAGCGTGCACGCGGGCAGCAAGGACGTCGACCTCGGCGGATGGATCCGTGACCCACAAGGAGCACCGAACAGCGCGCAGGGCTGCGTGCAGTCGCGCATGAGCGGGCGGATCGCGCTCGCGGAGAAGGCGACCAGCGACTCGCTCGGCATCGTGCGGTTCAGCGTGCAACTGCCAGCGCGCATGGAGCAGGAACGGCCGCAAGCGACCACGATGCTCGGCTACGAGCTGCTGGTGTCCGTCGATACCGACGGGAAGCCGTCGACGAAACTACGGGTCGTGCCCGGCGTGGTGCCGATCCTGCGTCTGCGTGTGACGCCGATCCTCGCGAAGGCGGGCGACACGATCACCGCGGAGCTGATCCGCGGTCCTGACTTCTCCGGCAAGCTGCCCGAGAAGCTGCAGCTCACCCATCTCAAGCTCAGCAAGCCCGTCGAGGCGAAGCTCGACGACGAGCGCAAGGCGACATTCGTGCTCGATGCCAAGGCCGAAGGCTGGGTGGAAATCTCGGGCGCCGGCCAGCGTGCGCTGGTCTACATCAAGCCGCAGGGCGAGCTGTCGGTCAACGTGACGCCCGGCAAGCCGCGCTACGCGCCGGGGCAGATGGCCGAGCTCGCGATCAAGACGCAGATCGGCGGCAAGGGCGGCTCGGCGGCGGTCGGGTTGTTCGGCGTCGACGAGAGTCTTGGCCAGCTCGTGCCCCTGCCCGGCCCTGATTCGATGAGTCGCTTGCAACCGCATGTGACAACGAGCTCGCCGGCGTTCGGCTTGCTCGACGGTCAAGCACTCGCACTCGGTCGGATCCGCGGCGCGAATGCGGCGGCCGCAACCGTGCTGCGCGTGGCGCAGATTCCGACGCCGCCGGAGCTCGACGCGGTCGTCAACGCATCGACGGCGTCGCAGTTCGACCCGGTCGAGGAGCTGACCGATCACTTCTACGTCGTGCTCACCGAGCTGCACGAGCAGGCACGCAAATGGGAAGCCAAGGCCGGCAAGACCGAGAAGATGCGCCCGGCGACGATGGCGAAGCTGTGGAACCGCGCGCTCGATGCCGCGGCGAAGCGCGGCGAGAAGATCGATGACGCGTACGGGCGCCGCTTGCGGCTGTCGCTGCTACCACCCGATCTGCTGTCGCTCGTCGATCCGCGCAGCGTGATAGTCGTCGGCACGCACCTTCCTGAAGATGTCGAGAACTGGTCCGCCTGGGTCGCCAAGGAGAAGCCGTGAAGATTATCTACTCGATCGACTTTGCGATGACCGCGGCCACGCTGCTCGCCGGGTGCGCCGACAAAAGGGAAAAGGCCGGTTCGGCCGATCTGGCGTCGACCGAATCGACATCGACGAAGGAGCCTGCCGCAGGATCCGCAGCGTTCGGGATGGGCAAAGGCGATAGCTTTGACTCGCCCTCGCCCGCCGCAGCGATGGACGAAAAGAGCGTGCGCGCCAAGACGGTGCACGTTCCATCGCCCGCGTCCCCAAAGCCTGAGCCCGCAAAAAAGAAGGGTGGCGCGCAGACCGGCAAGGATGCCGAGGAGACTGCGACCCGGTCGTGGTTCCCCGAGACGTTTCTGTTCGAGCCGTTGATCGTCACCGACGACAACGGCAGTGCGACGGTGCCCGTGAAGGTCCCCGATCGCCTGACGACGTGGCGCGTGCTGGCACTCGGGCACACGCGCGCCGGCGCGCAGGGTGGCGCGGTGACTAGCTTCCTCGGCACGCTGCCGACCTACATCGATCCGGTCGTCCCGCCATTCTTGATCGTCGGCGACAAGGTCCAGCTGCCGATCCAGATCGTCAACACGACCGAGGCGCCGATCGCCACGACGATCACTGTCGACGCGAAAGGCGCGACCGTCACGGGCGCTGGTGGCACGCGATCGATTCCCGCCGCCGGTTCGGTCGTCGAGTACGCGACGCTCGAAGCATCACAGGCCGGCACGGTGCATCTACGCACCGTGCTCGCGGGCACCGATGCCGTCGAGCGCTCGTTCGATGTGATTCCGTCGGGCATGCCCGTTCGCATCACGCGAACCGGGACGCTCGCCGCGCCTCGCACGCTCACCATCGAGGGCCCGGCAAACTCCGATCCATCGACCGATCGCGTGCGCTTGCTCGTGTATCCCGGCGCACTCGCCCTGCTCCGCTCGGAGCTGTCCGCGTCGATGGCGCGTGGCGGTGTGGCCGACGATGCGTACGCTCTGATGCTCGCAGGCAAGGCGCCGGCGCTGCTTGCGGCACTCGGCGACAAGGCCGATCCAGAGGCGCTGCGCACAGCGACGATCCTCGCGAGCCAGCGCGCGATCCGCGCGGGTCGCACACTCGACGTGACCAGTGCGACGCTGCTGACCGAGGCGGCGCTCGTGCATCCGGGCAATCCTATCCTCGCGCGCCTCGGCGAACGCGCCGCCGGGTACCTCGCACAGAACCAGCGCCCGGACGGGACGTTCGCCGGTGGTACGGGCTGGACGCTCCAGCGCGTGCTGGTGGCGACGGCGGATGCGACCCGCGCGGTCGGAGCGGCGAAGGCCACCCCGCAGGAGCGCCAGCGTGCGATGGGCGTCGGCGTGAAGGCCGGCGGTGCCTTCGAGCGCAACCTCGACTACGTCAAGGATGGCTACACCGCGGCGGCGATCGTCGCGAGTGGCGTCGGCGGCAAGCTCGCCGAGACGCTGCGCGCGAAGGTCCTCGAGGGCATCAAGGACAACACCGACGGAACCAAGTACCTCGACGTGCCCGCTGGCGTCGTGCGCGCAGATGGCAGTGTTCCCTCGCGCGCGGAGGCAACGGCACTGGCCGTGCTCGCACTCGCCGGTGATCCGAAGGCGCCACTCGCGGACCTCGGCGCGACGCTGCTCGGTTCGTACGATCCACTGTTCGGCTGGGGCGATGGACGCGCGAACCTCGCGTGCATCTCGGCGGTGCTCGAGCTGTTCAAGACGCCGGTCCCCGACAACGTGAAGATCACGCTGACGATGGATGGCAAGCCGGTGACGACTGGCGCGCTGTCGGGCGCGCAGCTGCGCGACGTGCTGATCCTCGAAGCGGCCGCCCCCGGCCTCGCGGGCTCGCACACGTGGCAGCTGTCTGCCGAGCCTGCCGTGCCGGGCCTGGGCTTCTCGCTCACCGCGCACGCGTGGACTCCTTGGCCGAAGCAGCCGGTCAAGAACGGCCTCGAGCTCGCACTGCCGGCATCGACCACTGCAACCGTGGGCAAACCCCAGCCGATCACGCTGACGGCCGTCGCGCCGTCGGGCATGGCTCTGCACATTCAACAGGCTCTCCCCGCAGGTGTGCAGGTCGACAAACCGAGCCTCGACGGGCTGGTCGCGGCCGGGACGATCGCGCGGTACCAGACCGCGGACGGCAAGCTCGACGTGTACGTCAATCCCCTCCAGCCGGGACAGACGTGGACCGCGACCTACCAGGCGATCGCCACGCTCGGAGGCACGCTGCACACGGCGGCATCGCTGATCGAGGCCGGGGGGACGCGGATCTACGTGCCGCCGTCGACCTGGACCATCCGATAGGTTTTCAGAACCGGAGCGTGACGCCCGCCGTCCCGCCATCGCGGTCGCGGGTCGGAGAGACATACGGCGTCAAGCGCGAGTACATCGGCTCCGGCATCCCGAGCCGGGCGCGCAGCGCGCGGACCTTGCGGTTGTGCTCGGGCGGAGCGGCGAACGCGTCGATGGTCTCCCACACGCGGAACACCGAAAATCCGGCAAAGCCGATGAGCGTGACGCCCACTCCCTCGTCGCCGCTGCAGGTGCCACTGCCGTCGGTCCGATTGCGGTCGATGCAGCTCAATGCCTGCACGACCCCATAGAACAGCGCTGCGATCGAGACGCCTTCTCCGAGCGTGAAGATCCAGCCCTTCTCGCCCCAGCGTCCCTGTACGGCCTGGCCAACGCCGAAGCCAATAAACAGCGCGACCAGGCCACCACCAATGTACTCGCCGTCGGAGATATACCCCCGCTGGAGCAGCCACTGATCATCGACGGTGAGCTGCACCTGCATCGGCGGCTGCTGCGGGCTGTAGCCCGGCGGATATTGCTGCGGATAACCCTGCTGCGGATAACCCTGCTGCGGCGGCGGCGGATATCCCTGCTGCGGCGGTGGATATCCTTGCTGCGGCGGAGCCGCCGGAGCGGGCTGCGCATGCGCAACCGAGCCCAACATCGCGAGCAACACAACCGAGCTGATCGTCCGCATCAAGTCCCCCTGTACATCACATCAGATCGTAGAACGTATTTGGTGCCCGCGCGCACGCTAACGCCTTCGTGCAGCATCTGGTGCTGAAATAGCAGTGCGCTGCCGGTTCGTGGGACCGCCGTCACATCGAAGTCGAGAAAGCCGGTCTCGCCGCCCTCGAACCCTTCGTTGAGATAGACGATGTACGTCAGCAGGCTGCGTTCGTGATCGTTACGCTCGAACGCGCCGTCATAGTGCGGAGCGAACCGCTGTCCTGGCAGATAGCGGTAACAGCGGAACCGCTCGTTTGCGCCGACCGGCCGCAGGTCGCACAGCGGCGACGGGAGCTGCGCCGCGATGCGATCGAACAGCGTCGCAGCGAGAACGACGTCGTCCAACATCACGCGCGCGTTGTTGCGGATATCGGGGCGCATGACGAAGCCGGCGGCGGTCGTGATCGGCGCGGCGCTCGGACCCAGTGATTCGATACGATCGATCAGCGCCGCGCACTCGGCGGCCGACAACACGTCGTCGATCGTGAACGCGAGCGGTTGCGATAGATCGAGCGAATCGCCATCGATATATGGCCGGCCACGCCCGGGTACGAGCACGCGCATATCCCGCGATCGTAGCAGGCGATCACAGCTCGTCGGCGGAGAACGTCAGGACCTGGTCGATCGAGTCGGCACCGGTCGCGAGCATCACGAGGCGATCGAAGCCGAGCGCGATCCCCGCCGATGGCGGCA
>JAYVWH010001240.1:0-10503 GCA_043786265.1 Kofleriaceae bacterium
AGACCAGTTGAACGCCGCGAGCCAAGATCCGACCGCGCTCGCAAGTGCGGTGACAATACAGAAGGTGAGGATGGTCGAGGACCAGCAACCGGCTCAAGCGCTCGCCCTCATTGACGAGTTGCCGTCGCAAATCCGTGGTCTGCGGTCGATCCAAGGCTGGCGCGTGAAGCTGTCGCAGCACATTTCAATGGGCGCGTACGGGAAGGCGCTCGAAGAGCTATTTCGACGATTCCCGAACGATCCTTCGGTCGCTCTTCTGCAGGTCGACGGTGCATATCTCCGGGGTGACCTGACCGGCGCTCTGCGGTTCATCGACACGGTTGACGCGGCAGTTGGGCCAGATCCGTTTCTGGACGGCACGCGCGCGATGATGCTCGCGGCGCGCAACACCCCCGGCGATCTCGATCTTGCGGCGACGAAGGCGGAGCATGCTGCACAAGCCGAACCCGAGCTTGCGATCGGCCCCTGGGCTCGGGTGTCAGTGGCACTAGCGCGACACAAGTGGACCAAGGCACTCGAACTGATGGACGACCTCTCGCGCCGGTTCGGCACAAAGCTCGATGACACAGCGTTACGAGGCGGTCCGATGTTCAAGGAGTTAGTCGGGACACCCGAATATGCTGCATGGCAGGCGCAGCACCATTGAGTTCCTACCCGCAGCGCCGCAAACGAAAACGGCCCGCTTTGCAGCGGACCGTTTTACCTGGTGGAGACGTGGGGGATCGAACCCCAGACCTCTAGAGTGCGATTCTAGCGCTCTCCCAGCTGAGCTACGCCCCCAGGTGGCGGTAGAGGTATCAGCGCGAAACGGACCTGTCAAGCGACGCACTTGTCAGGAGGCGAGATCCGTCGGCATGACGCCGAGTTGCGCGGTGATTTCTCAGCGCGCCGACAGGATCATGCAGGTCGAAGTGCCGGGTTCCGACCTCGTCCGTGACGCGCGCCAGAGAGGTCGCGACACTCCCGCCGCGTGGACGATTGTGCCCTCGCAGCGCAGGCGTTTGACGCGGTCGGTGATCGCACGGACGAGCGAGATCGACAGGCCGATCGTCGTGTAGCCCTTTCCCGCCGGCAAGGTACTGTGGACGGCGCAGCCTGGGGCCGAGTCGAGCAGCGTTGCCGCCCAACCACCGTGGACGGACCCGAGCGGGTTGTAAGCGTAGCGCTGAGGCTCACTCGAACACGGCGCGACCGTGCGCGACCTCGGCGAGCCAGAAGTTGAGGGTGTAGGCGATCGGCGCGACCGGCATGTCACCGCGCAGGATCGCTTGGAGGAAATCGAGGCCCGTCATCGACATCATGACGGCGGGATCAGGCAGGCGAGCCTCGTATACGCGTGAGCATTTCGGTCACGGGACCTCGGTGTCGAGCTGGCGATCGACCTCGCGCACGAGATCGGAGACGGGCGGTTGGATGCCATCGGCGAGGAGAGCGAGAGCGGCGGCGATCGAGGCGTCGTCGCGCAGAATGCGGCGGTGACCGAGACCCTCCGTGACCACGAACCGCGCATTGGGCCACAGGGCCGCGAGGCGCTCACCGTGATCGAGCGAGACTTCACGATCATTGCGATCGTGGATGACGAGGAGGCGCTCGTCGCGCGCCGCGGTGAGCCGGTCGAGGCGAAGGGTGTCGAGAGTGATGCCGGTGTGATCGGCGATGCGTTGCTCGAGAGCGAGGCAGTCGGTGTCGTCGAGACCGACCATGCGCGCGAAGCGCTGGACGGAGTCGTCGATGATGACGTTGGGCGCGACCATCACGTAGCGCGGACAGTCGAGAGAGTTGCGCGCACCTGCGAGTAGGACCGCGGCCGCACCGAAGGAGTGAGCGACGATGCCGTGGAGCGGACCGACCGCTGCGGCCACATCGGCGATCGTATCGGCAAGATCGGTGAGGTAGAGACGGTGGTCCGGCGCGTTGCCGTGGCCCGGTGCATCGAAGGTCACGACGGACATGCCCGCTTTGACGAGCGGCGCGACGAAGGCGCCGAGCTGTGACCCGCGGCCCTCCCAGCCGTGGACGAGAAGGACGGTCGGTCCGAAGCCCCATCGCCAGCTCGGGATCGTGATGTGCGATCCCGCGTGACGCGGCGACCGCAGGGTCACGCGGACGTAGCCCGCGCGGGCGCTGGCGAGGACGGCGCGCTCGCGCTCCGGGCGGGTGTGTCGGCGCGGCGTCGTGAACAGTCGCTCGGCGAAGCTCGCACCGAGGTTGTTGGAGACGACGAAGGCGGTCTGCAGCGCGGCCTTGGTCAAACGGACGGCATTTCGTGAGCGAACGGCCGTTCTATTTTTGGACGTCGAGGACGAGTTGAGCACGAGACCTCCGTGGGTAGCCGAGTTATCGAGTCCGGGTGGGAGCGCTGCGCGCAGATGCGACGAGACGCTCGAAGGCTTCGGTGGTGCGAGCGCGTGTCTTTGGCTCGCGCAGAAAGCGCGTGAACAGGTGGGCGCCGAGCATGATGCTGTAGAAGTCGAACGCGAACTGGTCGGTATCGAGCGAGTCCTGGAAGTGACCCTCCGAGACGGCGATGCGCGCGGCCTTGCCGATCTCGTCGACCCAGTCCTTCTGAGCGCGCACGAGCGCGTCGCGTGCGGGCCCCGGACGGTCATCGAGCTCGGCACTCACACCGACGAAGAAACAGCCGCCCGGCCTCTCGCCCCAGGTCATCCATTGATCGAACAGCGTGCGCAGGCGCGGTTCGCCGCGGGCGGTGCGCAAGGCCGGCACCATCACCGCTGCAATGAACTGGCGCGACGCCTCTTCGACGACAGCGACCTCCAGCGCCTCCTTGGAACCGAAGTGCGCGAACAGGCCACTCTTGGACAGGCCGGTTTCTTCCGCGAGGCGACCGATCGTGAGCCCGGACACGCCGGCCACAGTCGCGAGCTCGAATGCCTTCGAGAGGATTGCTTGCCTGGTTTCCTCGCCCTTGCTCACCAAAATAGAATAGAACGTACGTGCTATTTGTCAAGCGACCGCGAACCAGCAGCCGAGTCGCGTAGTTGGGGCGACGCCGAACGGTACAGTGACGCAGCGATGGCGCGTGAACGGCTCGACAAGCTGCTCGTCGACCGTGGGCTCGTCGGGAGCCGGGAACGCGCGCGCGCACTCGTGATGAGCGGCGTCGTGATGGTCGGCGGTCACACCGAGACCAAGCCCGGCATGCTGTTCGATCCGGCCGCGGTGATCACGCTCAAGGAAGCGGATCATCCGTACGTCTCGCGCGGCGCACTCAAGCTGGTCAAAGGGTTCGACGTGTTCGGCATCGATCCCACGGGGATGACCGCGCTCGATATCGGCGCGTCGACCGGAGGCTTCACGGACCTCCTGCTGCGTCGCGGGGCGACGAAGGTCTATGCGATCGACGTCGGCTACGGGCAGCTCGCGTGGTCGCTGCGCCAGGATCCACGCGTCGTCACGCTCGAGCGCGAGAACGTCCGCAACATGGATCTCGGGCTCGTCCCAGAGCCGTGCGATCTCGCCGTCGCTGACGTATCCTTCATCTCGCTCACGCTGGTGCTCCCGCGGATCAAAGAACTGCTGCGCCCTCCCCCCGGCAAGCCGATCGTCGTCCTCGTGAAACCACAGTTCGAGGTCGGCCGCGACCTGGTCGGCAAAGGTGGCGTGGTGCGCGACGAAACCGTGCGTCTCGGCGCCGTCACGAAGGTTCGCGACTTTGCGAATGCGAACGGCTTCGAGGCCGGTGATCACGTCGAGTCGCCGATCACGGGGCCCGCCGGTAACGTCGAGTACATGCTGCTGCTCCGGACGACCTGAGCAATTGGCGTTGACAGGCTGCCGCGCTCGTACAAGTGCTCACCGTGTATCCCGGTCCCGTGAAGTCCGCGCTCGAGGTTGGCGCCCGCGCTGACTATGGCGGCGATGGATCGTTCGGGCGGTTCGCACCGACCGGCGATCCCGCCGAGCTCGCCCAGCGGCTCCTCGACGCCGTCGGCGCCGACGAACCACGCGTGATCTATCCACGCCTCTACGGCGTCGGCTGGACCGCGCCGAACATCGCGCGCTGGGTCGCTCTGTCGTACGGCCCGCCGCCGGTGCATTAGAGGATCTTCGCGAAGGTCACGAAGCGCCGCTCGCTCGCGATGCCGGCGACCTTCTCGTAGAACGGTCGCGGTCCGATCCACGCGACCTCGCACTGCGAGTGCACCTCGGCGACATCGATCAAGCACGCGAGCAGCAGCGCCTCGCCGAGCCCCTGACCACGGTGCGCCGGCCACGTGCCGGTCGGCCCGAACCAACCGAGGCCGCGGTTGTTGCCGTCGTGCGCCGCGAACGCGCAGAACGCAGCATCCTTGGTCGCGACGTGGACGCCAACGGGCTCGCCCGCAAACGCGCGCTCGACCTCGAATGGCCACGCACCACCAAACTCGCCGGCGATCGCAGCCGTGAGCAGGCCGCGATCCTCCACCGTCGCGCGTCTCACATCGTAGCCGTGCTCACGCGCGGTCGCGGTCGCGGTCGCAAGTCGCTCGGGCGTCACGCGCGGATTGTCACGCACGGCGAGCAGCACGTTGCTGCGCAGCTCCGTGCCGCGCTCGAATCCGCGCTTGTCGAGCCACGCGAGCACCTCGGCATTGCGCTCGTCGATCCCGGGCGCGAGGTAGTTGCCCGGCTGCGCGAGCACCGAGAGCCGTGGCTGCGCGTTCGCTCGCGCCGCGGTCTCGCACGCCGCGAGCAGCGCCGCGCCGACCCCGCGTGCACGCGCGCTTGGCGTCACCGCGACGAGCCGCAGCCAGCGCGCCGCGACACTCGCCACGCCGACGAGCTGCGTGCCGTCCCACGCACCAAACGCCTGTGCGGCAGACGTCGGGCCCGGCCCGAACAACTTCTCGTCAGCAACGATCGCCGCGCGATCGAATGGGCACGCATCGGCGAGCACCTGCTCGGCTTCGGCGAGTCGCGTGCGCTGCAGCGGCGCCACTTCCATGTCACGACCCTAGCAAGGAACGGCCGCGTGCTGGTTCGCGGTCAGCGCGACCGCCGCACGGCGTGTCTCCGCCAGCGTGCTGCACAACCTACGGCCGGTTCACAACCGCCTGCGGGTGTGGCACCGTCGTCGCACATGCGCGCGATGCTCCTGTGTGCCGGACTCTCGACGCGACTCGGCAAGCTCGGTGCCGAGTGCCCCAAACCGATGCTGCCGGTGTGCGGCGTGCCGATTCTGCGGTTCGGGATCGCAAATCTGGTCGCGCACGGTGTCCGCGATCTCGTGATCAACACGCATCATCGTGGCGACGTGATCCAGCGTGCGCTCGGCGATGGCGCTGCGCTCGGCGCACGCATCCAGTACAGCCACGAGCCTGCGATCCTCGGCACTGGCGGCGGACTCAAGCACGCGCTGCCCCTGCTCGATCCCGACGGCCGCGACGAGCCCTTCTTCTCGGTCAACGGCAAGCTGATCTTCGACCTCGACTTCACGGCACTGATCGAAGCGTTTCGCCGCGCGGGGGACATCCTCGGCATGATGGTGGTCCGACGTGTCCCCGACGCGAAGGCGTGGGGCGCGGTCGATGTCCGCGTCGACGAGCGCGGACCGCACGTCGTCAATGTCCTTGGCGACGGCGAGCACATGTTCTGCGGTGTTCACCTGACGCGTCCGAGCATCGTCGCGCGCTTGCCCGACGGCGAGTCGGACTCGATCCGCCAGGGCTACCTGCCGTGGATGCACGCGGGCGGCCGCGTCGCCGCCTACGAGCACGACCACGGCTACTTCGCCGAGCACTCGACGCCGGAGCGGTACATGGAGTCGAGCTGGGCGCTGCTGTCGGAAGCCACGGTGCGCAATCCGCCCGCGTCTCTGCGTGGCATCGATCCCACCGCGATGATCGATCCGCGCGCAAAGGTCGTCGAGCCCGTCCGCATCTGCGCCGGCGCCACGGTCGGCGCGGTTACCGTCGGTCCCTACGCGGTCGTTGGCGAAGGCGCGCGCGTCGAGCGCGACATCACGCGCACGATCGTGTGGGCTGGCGCGACCGCAAATGCGTCGAACGCTGGCGAACCGATCGTTACCGCGTAGGACAGCCGAGCGCCGGCAGCTTTGCCGTCTGCTCGATGCACGTCTTCACGGTCTTGCGCACGCCCGCCTGCGTCTGGCGCACGACATCGGGCTTGGACTCGGGGCTCAGCGAGACCTCGAGCGAGATCCGCATCGCATCGGGCAACGGCTTCGCGTCGGCGCATTCCTTGACCGCCGCCGGGATCGTCGCCGCGCAGCTGCACGCGCGCTCGACGTAGACCTTGCACGCATCCTCGCTACGCTTGAGCTCGTCGGCCGACAGCGGCGGTACGGGCGCTTCCTGCTGCACGGGGGCGGCCTTTTCCTGCTTCTTGCACGCACCAGCCGCCAGCACCAGCGCGACGAGGAGCGCGCGCCGGGTCACGAGGCCTCGATCCGGGCGAGCACGACGGAGATGTTGTCGACGCCACCCTCTTCGTTCGCAGCCCCGATCAGGCGTGTCACCGCGCGGTCGAGATCGCGCTCGCTCATCAGGATGTGCTGGATCGTGTCGTCCTTGAGCATGCCGGTCAGACCGTCCGAGCACAGCATGTAGATATCGCCGACGCGCGGCACTTCCGTGATGATGTCGACCTGCACGCTCTCCTTCATGCCGAGTGCGCGTACGATCACGTTCTTGTGCGGCCAGTTCTCCGCTTCCTCGGGAGTGACGCGCTTCATGCGGATGTAGTCGTTGATGAGCGAGTGGTCCTCGGTCATCTGAGAGATTTCGGTTCCGCGCAGGCGGTAGCACCGGGAGTCGCCGACGTGTCCAACGATCATGTGGTCGTCGAGGAAGTACATGCCGACGCAGGTCGTGCCCATGCCCTTGAACCGGCTCTCGCGCTGGCTACGCTCCCAGATCTCGAGGTTCGCCAGCATGATCCCGGTGATCATGCGATTGATGTCCTTCCGCATGTCGCGGTCGACCTTGTACGGCCAGGTCAGGATCTGTTGCTTGCCGGTCTCGGTAAAGTGGTCGACGATCAGCTCGACGGCGAGCCGGCTTGCGACCTCTCCGCTGGCGTGCCCCCCCATCCCATCGCACACGATCGCGAGGCGCTCGCCGGTCTCGGGGATCGCGATCGAATCTTCGTTATGGTCGCGCTTGCGACCGATATTCGTATCGCCCGAGAAGCGTACCCGAGCATTGTCGAGCGGGAACGAGGTGCTCACTCCTGCCGATTCTACCCCCGGCCGGTGCATTGACTCCACTCGCGTGTCTGACCATCCTCTAAGGGAATGCATCAGTCAGGTCCGGCCGCCGGCTGGTGGGGGTACGCCGTGGTCGATCGGACCATCGTCGGGCTCATCGTCGCCGTGGTCGTCGTGGCCGCGATCATCTTCCTCGTCCGCGGGTTCTGGAGACGCTGAATGACCCTGCTTGCACGTGGTTCCGTCGCTGACCGTCCGTGGGGGCTGACGTTTGGCGCCCTCGGGGTGCGAGGCCTGACGGGCGAGCTGGCCGTGATCTCCGACAGAAAGCCCTACCGGGTCGCGTTCCAGCAGGGCGCCATCGTCGGCGCATCTTCACCGCTTGCCAGCGACGCCGCCGTCCGGTTCGCGCTGACGGGAAACCTCATTTCGTCGTCGCAGGTCGCCGACATCACCCGCCGAATGGCCGCCGAACCCGACCGCGACGAGGTCGAATTGCTCACCGAGATTGCCCGCCTTGCGCCCGAGCAGGCGCAGCGCTTGCGCCGTCGGCTGATCGCGAACCGGGCCGCCCGCGCGTTTTCCGTCGAGCGGGGCGACTTCACGGTCGACAACGAAGTGTCGCTGCCGGTCTCCGAGGAGAGCGCCCTCGATATCCGTGCCGTCTGCTATCTCGGCGCCCGCAACAACTTCTCCGAGGAGCGGATGGGCGCGGAGCTGTCCTCGCTCGGCGGCTGGTTCCAGCTCAAGCCAGAAGCCGTCGAGGATCTCGACCAGTACGGCTTCACCGACGTCGAACAGCCGATCTTGCAGATGCTCCGTGGAGGAGCCGACCTCGCCGACGTCGAGCGCGAGCACGTAAGCCTCGGCGCTCGTTCGATTCGCGCGGTGACCTATGCGCTCGTGTCTTGCGCCGCCTGCGAGATAAGGCCGGCGCAGCGCCCGCCTTCGCGCGCGCCGGCGGGGCCATCGGGGCCGGCCCGCCCACCGGGGCAGTCCGCCCCCACGATGCGAGGGCCGTCGCAGACTCCGCCGGTCGCTCGCACCCTGACACCGCAAGCCGCACCGCGGCCGGTGGCGAGCGCACCCTCGGGTCGCATCCCCACGCCAATCGCATCGCAAGGCTCGAGCGGCTCGCGAGAGCAGCCTGGCTCGGGCGCGGTCCCTCGGTCGTCAGCATCGCAATCCGGCTCGGGCATTCCGGCGCAATCCGGCTCGGGCTCCGTCCCACGGCCGTCCGCGTCGCAATCCGGATCGGGCATTCCGCGCTCGCCGGCGTCGCAGTCGAATTCCGGACTCACCCGCGTGCCTACGCCGCAGCCTCCGCGCTCCGGCAACTCGACGGTGCCGCAATCCCCGCGCCCGCGAACGCCGAGCATGGCGCCCGAGATCCTTGCCGGCACACCGGTCGCAAGGGCGGGCTTTGCCGGCCCGCGCAGCGGCGCCGAAGGCGGCGCGGAGCCTATCGACGCGGAGACGGCCGTTGGCATGCGCACCCCGACGGGGCAGCCGCCGATGCAGACGATGGCCCTTCCCGAGCAACGCCCGGCACGTAGCGCGGTCGCGCCGGCCCCGCGTCGGGCCAAACGCAACACGGCGGCGACCAACGAGATCGAGCAGCTCCTCGCAAACAAGATGCCGATGCTCGATCAGCGCGCTGATCACTTCACACTGCTCGGCGTGCCGCAGACCGCGTCCGCCGACGAGATCCGCAACACGTACTACATGCTCGCGCGCAAGCTGCACCCCGATCGCCTCGCCTCGATCGGCGTCGTCGACGAGGCGCGTACCGCGCAGCGTCTGATGGCGGAGATCAACGCTGCCTTCGGCGTGCTCAACGATCCCAAGAAGCGCGCCGAGTACACGTCGATCCTCGACCGGGGCGGCGAATCCGTGATCCGGGCGGACGAGGCCAAGGCCGACGAAATGGCGATGCGGATCATGCGCGCAGAGGAGGCGTTCCGCATGGGCGAGATGGCATTGCGCCGCGATCAGATCGCGCAGGCGGTGGCGTCGTTTCAGAGCGCGGTCGAGATGCAGCCAAACGAGAGCGAGTATCAAGCGCTGCTCGCGTGGGCGCAGTTCGCCGCGGCGACCGACAAGAATGCGCTCGCCAACCAGACCCGCAAGGCCTTGCAAAAAGCGGCGGAACAGAACGAGCGGTCACCGACAGCGCGGTTCTATCTCGGCCGCGTCGAGCGCATGCTCGGCAGGGAGCGCGAGGCACTGCAGCACTTCCAGGAGGTGCTGCGCATCAAGCCTAGCCACACCGAGGCTGCGAGCGAGGCGCGCGTCCTCGAGCAGCGCCTCAAGAGCAAGCGTTAAGTCCAGCCGGCGATCATCGCGGCGAGTGCGTGGGCCTCGTCGAGCGGCAGCGTGATCGCGGCCTGCTTCTTCCAGGCCTCGTGCTGCTTGCGAAAGCGCAGCAGCGCTACCTTGGGATCCTTCCACGTGCCGTCCGCTGCGCGCTCCTGGAAGTGAACAGCGACCGTTGCCCAGCCGCGGTCCTCCCAGACTTTTCGCGCGAGCTGGCGCCGCACGAGCTCGCCATCGACCTCGAGATCGTACTGAACGTCATCGAGCTCGGCGATCACCATGTCAGCGCGCGTCGATGCGCTCGATCAGCTCGAGCTCGGTGATCTTGTCGTCGGTCGATCCGACGTGAGCGCGCACGCGTGCGAGCGCCTCGCTGGTCTTGCCATCCTCTTCGAGCCGCAGGCGCATCTCCTCGCCGATCTCGAACAGAAATGCGGTGCGGACCCGGGCGAGAACGTCGGTCAGCTCCACCAGATCGAAGACGTCGTGCGCCTTGTCCGCGTCAAGCAGCAATACGCGCGACATCACGCGCAACGTAGCACGCGCTGCGTGGGGTCGAGCAAGCGCAGGCCGGATGGCCCGACCGCCTGGTTTTTGGGATAATCTCGGGCAGCGTGCTCAAGCCGGTCGAGAAGCAGCGGGTCGCCGAAGAAATCGCCGAACAGCTGCGCTCGCTCATCCTGACCGGGCAGTACCCGCCGGGATCCAAGCTCCCCCCGGAGCGCGAGCTGTCCAAGCGCCTGCGCGTCAATCGCGCGTCGCTGCGCGAGGCATTGAAGAAGCTCGAGCACCTCGGCCTCGTCCGGATCCGGCAGGGCGACGGAACCCGCGTGCAGAACTTCATGGAGACCGGCGGCATCGAGCTCGTGCAACACTTGCTTCCGCTCGGCGGCGGCAAGCCGGAGCTGATCCGCGACCTGCTCGAGTTTCGCCGGATCTACGGCCGCGAGATCGCTCGTCTCGCTGCGTCGCGCAGCGGCGGCGACAAGGACGGTCTCGTCAGACTCCGCGGTGTC
>JAYVWH010001241.1:0-1905 GCA_043786265.1 Kofleriaceae bacterium
CCCGCACCGCGTTAACAAGCTCGAGCGCGGGAGCTCGCGGTCTTGCCACCGATCGCTCGCAAGGACTGCGCACCGGACGCCCTCCCCGCCGCGAGCGCCTAGGAAGCCCTCGCCGAATTGGGGAAACCGAATCAGATCGATCGCTTACCCGCTAACCGATCGGCATTGGGGCTAGTCGCCCGACTTGACGACCTTTGCCACGGGAAGCACCGGCTCCGCGGGAGCGTCCGGCAGCCGCTCCTTGTCGGGTCGGATGATCGCAACGACGACGAGGAACACGAGGATTCCCAATATCTCGGACGCCGCGTCCGCGTGGAGCATGCGCACCGGACCGTGGTCGGTCGAGACCGAGCCGAGCACCTTCGTCATGTAGAGGATCGGGATGTTCGACAACGAGGCGAGTGCGTTGTACTTGGTCGCCGCAGCGCCCTTGCCGATGACCTCGAGTACGAAGCCGGTGAACGTTCCGTAGGCGATGCCGCCACCGAACTGATACGCGAGCGTGAAGATTGCGAACGTCAGTGGCCCCTTGGGCGCGAACGTCATCCCGACGGCGATCACCGCAAGGATGAAGCCCGACAGCATGTACGAGACGCGGCGACCGATCTTGTCGGATAGCACGCCGCCGACGAGGCAGCCGACCGCAGCGATGATGCCGGCCATCCAGCCGCTCGTGCTCGCGACGAGCTTCGCGCTCGCCCCCCAGTCGGTCGCGACCCGACCGGAGAAGATACCGGCAGCGGCGGCAGAGCCGATGGGCAGGAACACCAGCGCGATCGCGACAAGGCCGCGGCGGGTGCGCAGCATCGCGAACACTTCCTTGAACACCTCGACCATACGCGCCCACCAGTGCGACTCCGCCTTTGCCGCTGCCGTCGGGTCTTCCTTGACCTTGGGCGCCTCGGGAACCAGGCGCAGGACGAACGTGCACGAGAACAGCACAGCTGCGATCACGCAGAACGCGAACTTCGTCGAGACTTCCTCGGCGAGCATCAGCCCCAGGCCTCCGCCGAGACCCGCGCCTCCGAGGTTACCGACCTGGAACCAACCACCGGTACGGCCCCGCAGCTCGGGCGGCGTCGCGTGGGCCATCAGGCCTTCGACCGACATGCCGACGAGCGTGATCGCGACGCTGTTGACGAACACCATCACCTCGATCACCGACAGGTTTCCCGTCGTGATCGGAACGAACGCGAGGCCCAGGATCGTCACGCATGACACGACGTTGGCGATGACGTACCAGCGCTTGCGCGTCATCGTGCTGTCGGCGATCGGCGCCCACAGCACCTTCCACGTGTGCGGCAGCAAGTTGAGCGCGACGACGCTGGCGATCACCGAGTCCGACTGACCCTGCTGCTTGAGAATGAACCCCAGCATCACGGAGACGAACCCGGAGGTCGCGCCGAACGGTAGGTTCAGCAGCGCCCAGAGCGGGGCGGGGACGCGGCGATGGCTGGCGGACTCGCTCATCTGAGCGCAAATCTACTAGCTCTCGGGGCGCAGCGCAGTCGCGGCGAAGTGCAAAGACCGCTCGCGCGCGGTTTCGAGGTCGTCGCGACTGATGATGCCGTCGCGTGCCATCGCCCGCATGATCAGATCCACCCGGGCGGCGCTGTCCGGATCAATCCCGCCGGCGCGCCGCACCCGACGCGACATGTTCGTCGGCTCGGCCGTGAGAGCGGCGAGGAACGCGGCCTGCTTGATGCTCAGCTCGCGCGGCGAGATGCCAAACCAGTGAGCGGCGGCGGAGCGCAGTCCAAAAATGTGCGGGCCGAGCTCGATCAGGTTGAAGTAGCGCTCGAGGATCTGCTTCTTGTCCAGGCGCGACTCCAGGCGCCAGGTCAACACCGCCTCCTGGACCTTGCGATCGAGGCTGCGTCGCTGCGTGAGGAACGCGTTCTTGAT
>JAYVWH010001242.1:0-3717 GCA_043786265.1 Kofleriaceae bacterium
TATTTGGAGGCACACGCGGGCGATCTCGTGGTGCTGTTCGACAAGTACGCTCGTCAGGCCGCTGCGGAACAGACGAACGAGTAGGCATCCGTGACAGGCGGTGATCGAGGCGCTAAATGCGGGACCAGTCAGCGACTACGGCCCGAGGATAGGCGGGTCGGTGCAGCTTTTCGGCGGGTCGACGGATCGAAGGGGTTGACCGAGGCGCAAGGAGTGTGAGGGAGACGACCGTCGGGAGCGCGTCAAAGCCTACTTCGACAGACTCGGCTTGGTGCGACTCCTACCGACGTGACTCTCGAACCGCCTGGTGCGGACCCGCATGCCAGGTGGTGTAGGAGGGGAGCCCGGGAGATTCCTGGGTCCCCTATCCTGATCGGGATCAGTACATCGAGCGATCGGGTTGCGGCGCGCCGGCATGCCGCTCGAGCTCGGCATTGACGAACCCGCCGATCATCAACGTCATCGTTGACAGGTAGAACCACAGGATCGTCACGATCGCGCTGCCAAACGCGCCGTACACCAGCTCCTTGCTCGCGATGTGATCGACCCACAGTGACAGTCCCCACGACACGAGGACCAGCAGCACAGTCGCGATACCAGCGCCCGGCAGACAGATGTGCCGCACCGGCCGGTGCGGGAGGTGCACCGGGCCACCCACGTCGGTTTGCTCGCGCGGTCCGAGTGGACGCGGCGACGGTCCGTAGCGATACAGCGCTAGCAGCGCGACGAACACGATCGCGAGCAGGGAGGGCCAGCGTAGCCACATCGCGACGACGACCCAATTCTCGTTGATCGCGCCGACGATGCCGGGTAGCACGACGAGGACGGCGAACATCATCATCAACCAGACGAGCGTCGCGACCGCCATCAACAGCGCGAGGACGAGTCGCTGGAATCCCGAGCGCAGCTCGCGCACGCGGTACGCGCGGTTGAGCGCATCGATCAAGGCGCGCGCCGAACCACGCGCCGAGAACACCGCGAGGAACACGCTCACACCGAGCTGCAGGCCGAGCTCCCCCGACGATCGCTGCGCCTGGCGTTCGAGCTGATCGCCGATGAACGAGACGACCTCGACCGGCATCACCTGCCGAAACGCACTGAGCGAGTCGTGGATCTTCAGCGGGTCTGCGACAAGCCCGTAGATCGCGACCGCCGCCGCGAGCGTCGGAACAATCGCGATGATCGCAAACAGGGCCGTACCGGCGGCGAGTACCGGCATCTCGCCGAGCAGGGCCGCACGCGCCGCACGTAACCATCGCGCGATGGTGGACTCGCTCGTCCGCCACCAATGCGACCATTGCCGCACGAGCTTCACTACACTGATCCTACCCCGCCTGCGGACGTCATGATCGACACCCACTGCCACCTCGACATCGAAGTGTTCGATGCCGACCGCGACGCGGTCCTTGCCCGGGCGACGGCCGCCGGCGTGCTCGGTACCTGCGATCCGGCCGCGGACCTGGCCGGCGTTCGTTGCCGCCGCGTGGCCGCACGTCCGGATCGCACTGGGAATCCATCCGCAGGTCGTACCCGATCTCACACCCGAGGAAGTCGAAGCGGAGAAGCACGGCATGGACTGCAGCGTGCGCACCGGCGTGTGGGCCGTGTACTCCGAGGAGACGCCGATGGCGTCGGTCGCGGTCAAGCTGCTGGTCGGACTGCCCCTGCCGCGCAGCTGCGATGCCCGGCGACGCCAAGGGTTACGACCCGTCCGACGCGTGATGCCTCGACTTTCGTGCTAACTGACCAGGGATGATCGAAGCCGGCCAGAAGTTCCCGTCCGTTTCTCTCAAGCAAGCGACCGCCGATGGCGTGTCGGACGTCAACACCGGGGAGCTGTTCGCCGGCAAGAAGGTGATCCTGTTCTCGCTCCCCGGCGCATTCACGCCGACGTGCTCGACCAAGCACCTGCCGAGCTACGTCAACGAGTACGACCAGCTCAAGGCCAAGGGCATCGACCTGATCGTGTGCCTCTCGGTCAACGACAGCGACGTGATGAAGGCGTGGGGCGAGGCGCACAATGCGCTCGGCAAGGTCGTGATGCTCGCCGACGGCAACGCGGAGCTCACCAAGGCGCTCGGCATCGAGCGCGACCTCGCGAAGTCACAGATGGGTCTGCGCGCGCGCCGCGGCGTGATGACGATCGACAACGGCGTCGTCACGACCGTCGACATGGAAGCACCCGGCAAGTACGAGGTGTCCGGCGCCGAGGCCTGCCTGCTCAAGCTCGGCAAGTAATGGCGCTGTTTCACCGGCTCCTGATCGCCAATCGCGGCGAAGTTGCCGTGCGTGTCGCGCGCGCGTGCGCTGCACTCGGCATCACGCCGGTGTTCGCCGTCAGCGAGGCCGACCGCGACGCGCCGTACACGCGCGGTTGCGAGGTGGTCGTCCTCGGTCCGGGACGCGCCGCGCTCAGCTACCTCGACGTCGAGCGCGTCGTGCAAGCTGCCGTGCAGTCGCATTGCACCGCCCTGCATCCGGGCTGGGGTTTTCTGTCGGAGAACCCGCTGCTCGCGACGTTGTGTGCTCAGCACGGCGTCACGTTCATCGGGCCGCCGCCCCAGGTGACCTCGCTGATGGGTAGCAAGACCCGCGCGAAGGCCGCGATGCGCGCGGCCGGTCTCCAGGTCATCGCGGGCAGTGAAGGCGTGCTCGCCGATGCGGCCGATGCCAAGCGCGTCGCCGACGCCACCGGCTATCCCGTGCTGTTCAAGGCCGAGAACGGCGGCGGCGGGCGCGGCATGCGCATCGCACGCAACACCGCCGAGGTCGAGCAGGTCTACGGCGAGGCGCAGGCCGAGGCGCGCGCTGCGTTCGGCGGCGATCGCGTGTTCCTCGAGAAGCTCGTCGAGGGTGGCCGTCACATCGAGATCCAGGTGTTTGCGGATCGCTACGGCCGCGCCGTTCATCTCGGCGAGCGCGACTGCACCGTGCAGCGCAACCACCAGAAGTTGATCGAGGAGAGCCCGTCTCCGGCGCTGACCGCCGATCAGCGCGGTGCCGTGTGCGAGGCGGCCGCGCGAGCGGCGGCGAAGATCGGCTACGTCGGCGCCGGCACGATGGAGATGTTGCTGGATGCGGGCGGCGTGCTGCGGTTCATGGAGATGAACTGCCGGCTGCAGGTCGAGCACACCGTCAGCGAGGAGCGCACGGGCAAGGATCTCGTGATCGCACAGATCGAGATCGCCGCGGGCAAGGCGCTGACATGGACGCAAGCCGACGTCGCATTCGGTGGCCACGTGATCGAATGCCGCATCAATGCCGAGGATCCGTCGAACAACTTCGCACCGGCGCCGGGCACGGTCGCGGTCTGGCAGCCGCCCATCGGCGACGGCATCCGTGTCGACACCCACGTCGAGGCGGGCTACGTCGTGCCGCCATTCTACGACTCCCTGCTGGCGAAGCTGATCGTCACCGCGCCGTCGCGCGATTCCGCGATCACGAAGATGATCGCCGCGCTCGGCGCATTCCGTGTCGAGGGCGTGCCGACGACGATCGCCATGCACCAGAAGATCCTGGCGAGCGACGCGTTCCGCACCGGTGCCTACGACACGCGCGCGATTCCTGGTTGGCCCTGACCCGCCTTAACCCCAACGACCGTTCGTGCGTCAGGGAGACCAGGACGAGTTTTATCGACATACATCTTCGTCGTCGAGCTCGTCTAGCTCGGGTCCTGCGGGCCACCGCTTGACGAGGTGACCGTTCGGACGCGTGCCC
>JAYVWH010001243.1:0-3372 GCA_043786265.1 Kofleriaceae bacterium
CTCAATGCCCGCGCTGTGGTGATCAGCTGCGCGTGCTCGCGTTCATCACCGATCCGCGGATCACCGCGCACATCCTCGAGCACCTCGGCCTGAGCTCCGGATGTCGGCGCTGAACATCGTCTTGCCCGCGATCGCGAGCGTCATCTCCATCATCTCGTGCGACAGGTCCACGCGCAGGCCGGGCTTCCACGTCGCGAGCTGATTCAGCGTTTCCTCGACCATCACCTCGCCATACGCGGACAGGCGCTTCGGCGCGAACGCGGGAGCGAGCAGCTTGCGATGCCGCGTGTGCATGTCGCCCTCCGACGTAAGTAGCTCGGCGAGGGACTACGGGCGCCAGGAAGTGGAGGCCAGCCGACTTCTTGAACGAGGACGCCTGGTCGACGAGCACGTCGTGCGCGAGGTCCGCGTCCGTGATCGAGTAGACCGGGATGTGCAGGATGTTGAACCGCACGACCGGTCCGATCTGCGCCGCCTGGTCGTGGAGCGCGAGTCTGTCCCGGCGAAACGACAGGAGGTTCCCCAACACGGGCCACCCGCCGGGTACCGCGGGAACCGACTGGACGACGGGAGCGGGTGCCAAGAACGGGCTTTCACGGGAGGCCATGTCTGACCTATAATGCGAGTAATTACTCACATTGCCAACTCGCGTTCCGCGATCCCCGTGAAGGAGCCTCCGTGCATCGCCAAGTCAAGACCACGCCTCGGAAACGCCCGACCCAGAACCGCAGCAAGGCGACGGTCGAAACGATCCTCACCGCGACTGCTCGGATTCTCATCAAGCATGGCTTCGACGGATTGACGACCAACGCGGTCGCCGATGCCGCGGGCGTCTCGATCGGCTCGCTCTATCAATACTTCCCGAACAAGCAGGCCCTCGTCGCCGCGCTGATCGAGAACCAGCTCGACACCAAGAGCGCGCTGACCATCGCCGAGCTCTCCCGCGTCGCAGACCTACCGTTCGGTGAGGCCGTGCGCGCCATGATCAAGATGACGGTCGAGAACTACGCGGCACAGCCCGACCTTCGCCGCGTGCTACTCGAGCAGGTCCCGCGGGCGCCCTTCGGCAAGCGGATCGCCGAGCTCCATCAGGGCACCCACAAGATGGTGACCATGCTCCTCACCGCGCGCCGCGACGAGCTCGCGATCGAGGATCCGAACACTGCGGCCTTCGTGATCGTCGCCGCGATCGAGGGTCTCTGCTACCGAGCCACGCTGTTCGAGCCGGCGCGCCTGCGCGATCCCGCCCTCATCGACGAGGCCTCGGCGATGGTTGCCCGCTACCTCGGCGTCGCCGCGGGTTGAAAAGGTGCGCGGCAATGCTGGTGCGTGAATCGAGGTCCTTGCACCGGCAAACGTCGGGCCACCGCCGCTTGAGCTCGTACGAGATGCGACCGTCATCGGTCCACGCCAGTCGATCGAGCCCGAACGCCGGGCGCGCGCCGTAGCGGCACAGCCTCTCGAGTGCTTCCCGATCGTGCTCCGCGATCCCCACGCCCGCGTGCAGCGAGAAGCCCTCGCACCCCGCGCGCAGCCGCTCGGTGCCCGCACACACCGCGCACGAGTAGCAAGACAGGAGCAGTCGGTGCCCGGCTCGGGAGCCGTGTAGACCGCAGTGATGCCGTCCACACTCGCGGTGCCTACGAGCGATCGTGCTTCACAAACTGCTCGGAACTATCCGTTACCCCGATAAAGCACAATTGCCGCGCTCTGAACGACCACCGGTAAGCCGTGTGCGGGAAATCCGCACGCACGGTTTGAACGGGGGCCTTACTCACAACCGTCGCAAGACGGACGAAGGTTAGATCTACCCATGAGCTACCGCGATGACCACGAGGCGGCGGTCGCGCGCGTTGAGGCCTTGGATCGGCAGCTTGCCGGGGCCCAGGCCGAAGGCGACGAGCTCCGCGTGCGCATCGCGAGCCTCGAAGCGATCCGCGCGCGCAGTGCAGCGTTCGTTGACCTGCCGTCGACGCGGTTCTTGCCCACCTCGAAGCCCTGGATGGTGCTCGCGATCGGGCTGACCTTCGGCATCGTGATTACGACCATCGTCGCGATCGCGCTCACCGCCCGGTCGTCGACGATCCCCATCCCAGCGTTGTCATTCCCCACGGTCACGCCCGAAACCAAGGTCGGACGGCTGTATGGCAGCCTGGTGATGACCAATACCCAACTTGGTGGAAATTGGGTCCTCGATCCTGACGCATGCACGGCCACGACGTACGAAGGCATCGACGCGGTCGAGCTCGTCGATCCGCGCCACCCGGATCAACGCCTCAGGGTGGTCTCGGGCGCCCGCGACGGAGACAACGTGGCGATCACGATCGACAGCGCGGAACGTTGGCACCCGCTCACCGCCAAGTTGTGCGCGTTGTTCGACTGGTCGCTCGAGCGTGATGGAGCTGCCCTCGCCGGACACGTCAAGATCGGATGTCGATTGGGCGACGCCTCCGCCTTGTCCGGCTGGATCGATTTCAAGAACTGTCGCTGACTGCCAGCAAAAGTTGGAACGCGTTCGCCTCCCCCCGCTACGCACATCCGCTTCACGATCTAACACCGGTCGAGGTGGGTACGCTTGGCGCAAAGGCCCGAGCCAGCCCGCGCCGCACTCATCTTCGATAGGGGAATTCTAGCCTATCTCGTCGCTGCTAGGATGGGTTCCAATGGCAGGTCCCCTCGCGGTCTCGGCGTTCGCGGATCTTCCAATTCGATTCATCCCGTTCGAGGGCGAACAACCGGACTTCATCTTCGACGGCACGCTGGCCGAGACCTCGACCCATCGCTACGAGGTGCGCACGGAGATCGAAGAAGATGAGGAGGGTGAGGAGATCCAGAACCAAACGCTGGTCCGCACCGACAAGGGGTCAGGAAGAGATCGCGTCGTGTTCTCACCGCCGGCGAACGTCGAGCTCGGCGTTGCCGTCCTCCAGAACAACCTGGTTCTCAAGTGCGGCGGCGTGCTGTTCTTCGTCCAAAGCGACACGCAGTTCAAGGTGATCAAGAAGTGGTGCATCGAGGGCGCTCCGAGGAACCCCTCGAGGGCTGCACTGGTCACGGCGTTCCGATCTGGGGCGTCGCCGCGGTGCACCGCGCGCTCGACGACACCGCGAGCTTCCTCGAGTCGCTCGTCGACCAGGTGCTCCCGTTGATGAATCGCGGCGCGCGGCTCGACGAGGTGGTCGCGACCGTGCGCGCGCCCGCCGAGCTGCTCGCGCGCCCGTACCTGTCACCGGTCTATGACGAACCCGAGTTCATCGTTCGCAACCTCTATCGCCGGTACGGCGGCTGGTGGGACGGCAATCCGGCACACCTCAAGCCGGCACGCGAGGTCGAGCTCGCGCGCGAGCTGTGCGCGCTCGCCGGTGGTGCGGG
>JAYVWH010001244.1:0-6333 GCA_043786265.1 Kofleriaceae bacterium
GCCGGCAAACAGCAGCGCTGCACCGATCGCCAGCAGCGCGACCAAGCTCAAGGTCAGGACCGGTCCCACATCGACCAATGCAAGGATCCCGAGTGCCGCGGCAGCGATACCGACGAGGACCATCACGCCGCCGCTGGTCTGGATTGCATCGTAGGTGATTCGCGCGACCTTGGGATTGCGCTCGGGGGCGAGGAACACGAGGTCGGGCTGCGTAGCGCCGCCGAGCAGCAGAGCGCCGCCATAGAGCGTCACGGACGCTGGCAGCAACACGAGCGGTTGCGCGCCCGTGAGGGAGAGAATGCCGAGCACCGTGCCGATCATGCCGGCGAACATCTCGACACTCGTTCCGCTTCCGACGAGCTCTGCACGGATCCCGCGAGCCTTCGAGAATCGCTTCGCCGCGTCGCGCCAGCGGCTCATGATGGCAAGGCCTTGTGCGAACAGCGCGACGCCGAGCGAGATCACCGCGATGCTCGCCATCTGAAATGGCAGCGTCGAGAACCCCGCGATCGTGACAACCATGGCCGTGAGCCCGCCCAGCGTCTCGATCGTGCTGCCACCGGCGATCACACCGCGGGTGACCCGGGCATCGTGCGCGTCGAGTCCAGCGGCTGCCTGCAACCGGTCGTAGTCGGGATCGACGTACAGCGTCTCGTGGGTCGAGGGATCGCGCCGGTCTCGTCCTTGTCTCGTGGTGCCCATACCGGGATCAAATGCATCGCATGTGCCCACCGAGTTTTTCGGACGCGGTATTGTCGGAGCATGCGAACGTGGTGGGTGGCGTTGATGCTGGCGAGCGCGTGCACGACACAGGGCGTGGAGCGCGCCCGGCGATGGCCGACTCACCGTCAACAGGGCGATGCGCGGTTTGGGGAGCTCGAGCGCCGCAACACCGAGCTCGAGGAGAAGAGCTCAGATGTCGAGCGTCGCCTCAAGGCGCTCGAGGCGTGGGTCGCGCAAGCGAAGGCGGCGTCTCCGGCGGTGGCTCCCTGAACGGTGAGGTAGCGCGAGAACCGCCGAGCGTTACGATCAGAGTATGTTTGGATCCCGCGAGTTTCCGTTCAAGGTCACGTCAGCGGCGGTCGTCGAAGCTCGTACCGGCGCGCTCAACTGTCCCCACTGCGAGATCGGGACGTATCGCATCGCCGAGCACGTCGCTCCCAGCCGTGGGCTCCGACGGGTCGATGTGACGTGCCGCCACTGCAGCACGGAGCGCTCGCTGTGGTTCAAGCTCGTGGCCGAGCTCGAAGCATTGCCAAACTAGTTCGTGGTTCAGCCGCCGGTGATGACGTTGGGCGAGCCGGTCGTGAGGCTGCCCATTCCGCCGCAGTGCTGATCAGAATCACCTTGTCGATGTGCCTTGAGGTTGTTGATGAACACCGTGCCGCTGCCGGCCTTGGCAGTCCACGTGTTCGATCCACAGCAGGCGGCGTGAATCCCGGTATCGGTCACGCGCAGCGCGTTCAGCTTGTTGACCTTGACGTTGGGCGACCCCTTCGTCGCGGGCCCCATGCACGGGTGGGGGCAGGCGGGGCAGTTATGTGCATCGAGAGGGACGGTCGAGATGTCGGTCAGTCTTCCCTGGGGCGGCATTACTTCACTCCTCCTTGCGGCATGGTTGCCATGCCACCGACGACGGGGCCGGCGGGCGCGACCGGCGGGGCGAAGGTCGGGACCGGACCCGAGCCGAGCACGTTCGTCACCATCGTCGACGCCTGCCAGACCTTGAACATCTTGTCGAATGCGTCGATCACGGCTTCAAACAGCTGGCCGTGGAACGGCGCGGCCGGATCCGCGAGCATCGCGACCATCTGCTGCTTGAGCAGCGGCGGTGTGAGCGACGCGGTGACCTGTGTCAGCGCGATCACCGGAAACGGGATGTTCGGCGTCGGCGGCGCCATCGGCGACGGGAACATCGCGAACATCGGGTAGAACGGGAGGCCGGGAATCTTGATCGTCGCGGTGTACGAGAGCCACGCCGTGCCGAGCACGTTCGCGATCACGTTCGTGTACTTCATCTCGGCGGGCGAGGCCTTCGCGCCATCCTTGATGATCAGCGGGGCCCACGGCGGGCCGACGAGCACACCCGCCGACGCGGTGATCGCGTTGACCATGATGCCGGTCATTCCTGCGGTGCTCTGCCAGTTGCTCCACGCGTTGCAGATCGCTTCGCAGGTCTTGTCGAGGAACGCGCCAATCTTCGCGATGTGCATCTTCTGCGCATCGGTGTGGTACTTGTTCAGCGACGCGGGCTGGAACAACGGCGGCATGCCTGGAGCGGTGGTCTTCTCCTCGGGCTTGAACGCGTTGTTATAGAGATCGCCGTCCTCACCCTGGGGCTGCTTCCAGTTTTGAGGGACCTTGAGGTTGAAGCTTGTGAACTTCAACCTCGCGGCTTGCTTGAACAAGAGCGCTTGGGGAGCCGGCATAACCCTCTGGGCAAAGAGTATACGGAAGTCTCGCGGTTTACGTTCCCTTGCGCGCCCGGACGTAGTGGGTTCGGTAGGTGACGCTGCTGCGCGCATCTCGGCGCAACGTCCAGACAATTTCGGCCTCGTCCTCCACCGTGTAGGGGCGGCTGAGACCCTCGCCCGCTTGGAGGATCTCCACCAGGGTCGCCGCGGGGTTGGCGCCCGGCAGCCGCTCGTGGTCGGCCATGACCGCGCTCTGCCACTGGTAGGGGCAGGTCAGGATGACCTCGCCGCCGCGGCTACAAAGCCCGTCCATCACGGCGAGCAGCTGGCGCGGATTCGCGACGGAGTCGAGCATGTTGAAGGCGAGCACGCGCTCGGCGATCTCGGGCAGCAGCGGTGGGTCCAGGACATCGCCGCATAGAAGCGTGCAGTCCACGCTGCTGCCAGGGGGAACGATGGACGCGGTCGCGTAGTGCCGCCCGATCATCCGGCGCGCATAGTCGACGCGGTCGGCGCCGAGAAGACGACGCGCCCTGCGCAGCGCTCCGAAGTGCATGTCGATGCCGACGACGTGTTGCGCCCTCGCGTGACGGACCACGCGACCGACGCTGCACCCGAGCTCGACGGCGACCGCGACCTCGGGCAGCGCGTCCAAGCGCTCGAACAGCGGCGCGAGCGCCATGCCGGGCTCGGGCGGTGGCGTCGCGTGATCGCCCCAGTGCGCGTCGAGATACGTCGACAGGTGCTCGAGCAGCCGCGCATACGGAGCGTCGTCGGGGCCGGTCTCGACGAGCAGCGCAGCGAGCTCCGGCGCCAGGTCACGCTCGACGACGGTCGCCATCTCGGCGCGCAGGTAAGGGCCGGGGTCGGCGAGCACGATCGGCACGCCGTCGATGATTGGATAGCGGCGCCCGCAGTCGCATACGAGCAGCTCGCCGTGCTGCTCGAGGCTACGCACGTCGAGCCGATCGCCATGCAGCGCGCGGCAACCCGGACAGACCAGCAGATCCAGCCTCATAGCGATGTCGACGGTCGCTTCCATCCTATGTGATAGCCTCGATTCATGTCCGGATCTCCGAAGGAAAAACTCCAGCAGCAGACGGGAGCCGAGGAGAGGACCGAGGACCGCGAGGTCTACCTGCGCGACGGTCGGAAGATCGTCCTGAGCGAACAGGGCACCGAGCAGCTCGTCGAGATCCGTAACGAGTCCGGCATGCTCGAGGTGCGGATCCGCCTGACCGAGGAGGGCCCGGTGCTCCAGATGGAGAGCGCGCGGCTGTCGCTCAAGGCGTCCGAGTCGGTCGAGATCCAGTCCAAGCGGGTCGAGATTCGCGGGACGGAGACGCTCGACCTCCAGGGCGGCGGTGTCCAAATCTCGGGCGATCACGACGTCAAGGTCAACGCCGAGGGTGAAGTTCACGTCGTCGGCAAGATGATCTATCTCAACTGATCGGTGGCGGACGTCATCGACATCACCGAGGCAGACGGCAGCGAATACTTTCGCGACGCCGCCCTCGACGCTGCTTACGAGCTCGCCGTGTTCGACGTGCTCGGCCTCGCGCCGCTCCCGCCCGAGGGCCGCTGGAGTGTCGACGCACTCGCGCGCGGCCTCGACATCGGGACGGGCCGGCGCCGGCTGCGCGCGTTACTCGACGCGCTCGTCGGGTTTGGCATTCTGGTGCGCGATGGAACCGACGATGCGGCGGCCGACGGTTACAAGGTCGTCAAGGTCACGCCGCGCCCCGAGCGTCCCGCGTACCAGCGCGATGGCTGGGGCGCGATCGCCGAGGTCATCCGGCGCGACAAGGCGCTGCCACCGGGCGGGCAGGACGCCGTCGTGGCGATGCACCTGCATCTCGCGAAGGGTGGGGTGCTCGGCGCGACCGAGACCGCAAAGCTCGTCGGTGCGAAGTCGAGCGTGACGCCGCAGCGCCTCGTCGACCTCGGCGGCGGCGCGGGTGTGCACACGGCCGCATTTCTCTCCGAGTACGCCGGCGCGCGCGCGACGCTCGTCGATTTCGCGGAGCTCATGCCGCTCGCGAAGCAGCAGCTCGCACCCCATGCCGCACGCGTCGACTTCATCACCACCGATGTACGCGGCGCGAAGATCACGGACGCATCGGTCGCGCTGCTCGCCAACGTCCTTCATCTGCACGGTGCCGAGACGTGCGCCCACCTCTGCAAGCTCGCCGCGAGTGTCGTCGCGCCCGGCGGCATCGTCGCGATCAAGGATGCGCGCGTGGATGTCGAGGCCGGCGTCCACATCGGGCCGATACAGAGCCTGTTGTTCGCGCTGCGCTTGGCGATCTACACGCAGGATGGCGAGGTCCACGAGACGTCGCAGCTGCGCGACTGGCTCGCGACGGCGGGCCTGGTCGATATCGAGGAGCATCGCCTCGAGACTTCGCCGAACGCGATCGTCGTGCTCGGTCGCAAGCCTGCGCTCTAGACGGCGAGCGTCACGGACGGGGGCTCCCAGATCAGCAACGCGTCCTCGAGCGGGCTGCGCAGCGGAACGACGACGACTTGCGCGGGCAGGGCCTCGGGCATCGGCAGGTCGGTCGCGACGTACAGCGTCGTCGGACTGAACACGGCGACCAGCTCGTCGATCGCGCGTGTCACGCGCTTGGTCCACGCTTCGATTCCCTTGCGTTCGACGACGCGCGGCGCGAGGTACTCGCGGTAGCGCTTGCCCTTGCGTGCGAGCTGCGAGCCGAGCTGCAGGCCCGGCACTTCGAGACCATCGTGATAGATCGTCGATGCAAGACGGGGCTCGAGCACGAGTGCGAGCTCCACGCCGCGGCCTGCGATCACGCGGCTCCACTGCAAGCGGCCGTAGCTCATCTGCCGCACCGGACGCTGGCTCTGTCGCGCGACCACCGCCCCGATCCCGCTCGAGTCAGCACCGACGACTGTGATGCGATCGAACTCACCGAGGACATTGATTGCCTGCCACAGCGACGCGGTCTCCGTCGTGATCGGAACGACCTGGCGCGGCCCCAGCTCGGTGCCGCGCGGTCCGAGCATCGCCACCTCGATCACGACGTCGGACACGACCAGGACAAGGGTGCGCGGTCGTGCAGAGGTCAGCATCGGTGCGCAGTATAAATACACTGTTTCCCATGGGCACACGGCTGTGCCCGCTTGCATGGCGGTCGATGCGCCACCACCATGACGCAGATGACGCTCACACGACGACAGCTCCTCGGTGCCACCGGCATCGGGCTGGTCGCCGCCGCGTGCGAGAAAGGTGAACGGGTCATGACATCGACGAACAGAATGCCGGTCGCGTATCTGCCTCACGGAGGGGGTCCTTGGGCCTTTGTCGACATCGGGTGGGATCTGAAGGACGCCGAGCCGCTCAAGAAGTACCTGCGCGAAGTCTCGGCACTCCCGAAGACCCCGCCAAAGGCGCTGCTCGTGATCAGTGCGCACTGGGAGGAGCGTGTCCCGACCATCATGACGGCCGCGCAGCCGCCGATGCTCTACGACTATTACGGCTTCCCGCCGAAGTCGTACGAGATCACCTGGCCCGCGCCCGGTCTCTCACCGTCGCTTGCGAAGCGTGTCCAGGACGTACTCGCCGCTGCCGGCATCGCGAGTGCAACCGACGCGGAGCGCGGCTTCGATCATGGGACGTTCATCCCGCTCAAGCTGGCCTATCCGGAAGCGCAGATTCCGGCCGCACAGCTGTCGCTCAAGGTTGGCCTCGATCCGGCCGAGCACCTCGCGATCGGCCGCGCACTCGCGCCGCTGCGCGACGAGGGGGTGTTCATTATCGGCAGCGGAATGTCCTTTCAGAACCTGCGCGCGTTTCGCGATCCGCGCAGCTTGCCGATCGCCGAGACGTTCGACGCGTGGCTGCGCGACGCTGCGACTGCCGAGCCTGCCGAGCGCGATCGTCTGCTCTCGAGCTGGG
>JAYVWH010001245.1:0-2005 GCA_043786265.1 Kofleriaceae bacterium
CGCTTACGCCTTATCCGATCGGCATTGGGCCTAGGTGGGATAGACGGACCAGCGCCGGACCGGGACCTTGTCCTTGAGCGCCTTGGACTCGTAGACGAGCTCCTCGATCGGCGCCTTCTGCTCGGCGAGAAACTCGGCGACGCCAGACGACCGGTACGTGGTCTCGCTCATCGCGATCTGGTAGCCCTCGGCGAGCGCTTGCAGCTTCGCGGCGATGTTGACCGTGCCGCCAAAGAAGTCGGCGTTAGAATTGAGTCGCACCGCGATGCACGGTCCTGTGTTGAGCGAGATGCGGAGCCGTATCGGCGTATCGGCGCGCTCGGGGTGAAACGCCTTGTGGATCTGCTGGCTCGCACGTACCGCATCGACCGGGTTCACGAACGTCGCCATCACCGCGTCGCCGATCGTCTTGACGACCGCGCCGCGATTCCTTGTCACGATCTCGAACACCTCGTCGAAGTGCCGCTTGATCTCGACGAACGCCGCCGGGTCGCCGCGCGCCGCATAGAAGGCTGTCGAGCCGACGACGTCGGTGAACAGTAGCGTCTGCTCGCCGACTGCAAGCTTGACGTCCGCGCCGATGTACTCCTCGGAGAACAGGTCGCGAAACTCCTGGAAGCTGAGCAACATCCCTGGGCGCAGCGCATCGTCGCTCCACGTGACGCGCTCGATCTTGAAGTGCTCGTCCGCGACGCCGTCGTTCGCGAACGTGATGCTTGGCGACGGCGCAGCCTTCACGATCGTGCCCTGGGGGTGGTCTTCCCATGCGAGCTCGGGTGCCGCGCCTTCCTCGATGTCGACGTACCAACCGCCGCGGGCGCCCGCCCACACGCTGTAGCGTCCGGCGGGTAACACAGGTTTCACCGTGGTCTTCGTGCCCGGCGGGACGGCGACCTGGACGCGGATGTGCTCCTTCTTCGCGGGCTCGGCGCTGCAATACAGCTGGACCGGGATCTCCCGAATGGATGGATGCACGCGGAACGTGACCTCGACCGCCTCCGCAGTATCGGTCGTGAAGTTGACCGCGCACACGCCGCAGTGCGACTCGGCCTGCAGGTCGGCGAGCTTGCCGTTCTCGTCCCGGACGCCGCGGCAGTGCGGGCAGATCGTGTCCCAAGACAGATCGAGGAGACCCTGTCGGGTCGCATGCAGCACCGTGCGCAGCAGATCGAGCTCCGGCACCTTCCACACGCGCGCACGCTCGCGCACCTGGATGCGATGAAGGTCCGCGTCGTCACCGGTGCGGATCCAATCGACGAGCTTGTCGACGATCTCCTTGGGCAAGCCCCCGGCGATCAATGTCTCGCGGCCCGCGCGCAGCCGCGTCTCGGATTCCTTCGCCAGTGCCGGCGGGGGCAGCTGCAGGACTTCGGGCCGCAATCGATCGAGCTGCGCGGCGAGCTTCGTCAGCACGCGGTCATACGCGCGCTTGATCTTAGGCAGGCCGATCCGGATCGCCGCCGAGCACAGCGCGTTGCGCGGCACCAGACCGACGTACAGGTAGAGGCGCGTTCCGGTCGGCGTCGGTTCGAGCCGGTGGATCGCGTAGTTGACGCGCATGAACCCGCGCTTGTAGACGCGTACACTGGCCAGCCACTGCTCGGCGACCCAGTTCCACGGAAGCTCCATCCACTCGTGCTTCACGCCGCCGGCCTTCGAGCTGCCGTAGCGCTTGCCGTCCTTCTCGGTGAACTGCATCTCGGCGGTGCCGAGCGCACGGTTCATTCGCGAGGTGTCACTGATGAATGGCCACAACGACTGCGGCGGGCCCGGAAGCTCGTAGATCCACAGCTCCTCGATCTTCTTGTCGGCCGCGAGCTGCTTCGGCCACGGATGTAGCTCGAGAAGCTCGGCCTTCGTCAGCGCTGCACTCACCGTGGAGCATGATAGCGCCGAACGAAAATTACGGGGCGCGGTGTCGACGATGTAGTTGCCCCACGACTCACATTGGAGGTGCTCATCGTGGGAGCGCTCGGCACGCCCCGCCAGGTGTCATGCGACCTAC
>JAYVWH010001246.1:0-4635 GCA_043786265.1 Kofleriaceae bacterium
CCGTCACCCGCCGTCGCGATGATCGTGTAATCGCCGGCGGCGAGCTTCGAGAACTTGAACTGCCCGGCCTCATCCGTGACGGTGACTGCATTGCGTTCGCGAAAGTCGAGGATGGACCCGGCGATTCCGTTTGCAGCCGCCACGCGCACGATCGCATCGACGATCGGTGCACCCTGCGTGTCGCTGACTGAGCCAGTGATCACGAGCGTCGGTGGGCTCACAGCGATCGTCACGTTCTTCGTTTCCTTGGGCCCGAGAGTGACGAGCGCTAGCGGAGCCACCGGGTCAATCGCTCGCGAGCCGGCATACAGCGCGACGCCGTACTCGCCACCGGTGAGGAGCTGAGTGCAAAAACTCCCATCGAGCGCCGACGTATCCTTCCCGAAATCGCCGGAGGTGCGCTCAGAAACGCGAACTTCGATGCCGGGGACGGGCACGGCGTGCTCGTCGACGATGCGGCCGCAGATTGCAGCGGCAAAGCTGAGAGGAACGTCGAGCTGCGTGGTCGTGCCCCGCGCGATAGTCGCGGTCGCGCGGCCCCATTCCCTGGTCAGCAAGTCCGCATACACGTCCTGCAAGCCATCGTCGATGCCCTCGCAGACGTAGTTGCCACCCTTGTCGGTGAAGATCTTCGGATGAGGGCCCGGACAGGTGACCTGCGCGTCCGCGACTGGCGCGCCGTCGAGCAGGACGCGACCGCGTACACTACCCATCCGCTGGACTTCGATGGTGACGCGTGGCGAGTCGTCGCCGATGTGCACGCTGCGAGGCGTAATGACCGTGTAGTTCTCGACGAAGACAGCGACGTCACCGCGCGGCGCGCGGTCGATCGCGAAGGAACCGTCGCCTTGCGTCACCGCGAGCACACCCGTCTCGTCGCGGTTACCGAGGCGAAGCCCCACGCCCACACCTGCGACCGGCTCCCCTCCAGACACCACGATCCCAGCGATGGTGGCGCCGCGCGCCAGGCGAACGACTACACCAGACGTAGCGTGCCCAGCGCCGGCGATCAGCTCCTGCTTGTGCGTCGATCTGAAGCCCGAAGCGAAAGCCCCGATGAGGTTGCGTCCAGGCGCAACCCCCGTGATCCGGAAGGTGCCGTCGCGCTCGGAGAACCCGGTCGCTGGGGCCTTGTGCTCGGGACCAGCCAGGTCGTTGGGGTCGATGACGACCCAGGCATCGGCGATTGGGCTGCCATCCTCGCTGACGACTGTACCCTCGACAGTTGCTTCAGGAATGAGCACAACATCACGTGTCGAGTGCGTTGCGATATCGAGATCCACGAGCAGGCTGTGAAAGCCCGACGCTGAATAGCGAAAGCTGGCACTTCCGAAGTGCGTACACAGGTCGTAGCTGCCGTTACTGTCGCTTTCGACGAACACACCCGGCGTCTCGGCGCGCGCGATGCGTGCGTGTCCGATCGGCGCGCCCGAGCCGTCCAAGACGGTGCCTGTTACGTGACTGCAGCCACTGAGTCGTAGCTCGATCGACTCCGCAGCGCCTTCGGCGCCGCTGCGCGGGCCGGCAGAGCCGGCCCTTGCGATCGCGAGCGTCGTCGGGACGCGCAGATCGACGACGACTGGTACTGCTGCATGCCCCGGTGCCGTCGCTGTGACCACATACATATCGGCAGGCTGATTACCCATGTCGAACGTCCCGTCGGCGGCGCTGCGGACCACCTCGAGGAGGACGTCGGTCTGTGAATGGACAAGCTGGACGACCGCACCTTGATAGGGCGTGCCGTTGCTCGTGACCAATCCACGCAGACGGCGCGCCGCGACACCAGCCTGCACGAACATTGCCGGCTTTGTGCTCGATGCGTGTGTTGCAGCCGTCGCACGCGATGCCACAGCGGCTTTCGGCCCGGTCGGACCCGAGCGCCGCCACATCAGGAACGCACCTCCAACGATGACCAAGAGCAGTACGATCGCGGCGCCAATCTTCGACGTCAGCTTTGCCATCACGATCCTCCACAGTTCGGGGGCGGGTCGAGCGCTGGCGATCAGCGGGACAAACAGCGCCCGCAGTTGCTTGCGCTCACGTTCCTCGAGATCGCCGCGTAAACGATCGAGCGCGGTCTTGAGCCGACCGCGCACGGTTCCGGCCGGGATGCCTTGCTGCTTCGCGATTGCTTCGGCGCTCAGTCCCTCGCGGTAGCGCAGCAGCACCGTCGTGCGAAACGGTTCGTCAAGCTCGAGCACGAGCTCAGCCAGCCGGCGCTCGAAGCGTGCGCGTTCCAGCAGCTGTTCGGGGTCGCGAACGGGCTCGGTCTGTGTCTCCAGCACGCTCTCGGTCGAAGCGCGCCGGGTGCGCGACCGATGCCGCATCCGCGCGAGGTTGACCGCGACTCGCCTCAACCAGGGCCGCAGCGGGCGATCGGTGGACGGAGGCGCGCGCAACGCGGCGGCGTAGGTGTCCTGGACGAGGTCGTCCGCCTCCGCCGCGTCACCGGTGAGGCTGCGAGCAAGGCGCGCAAGCCAGGGCGCCTCGGCGAGCAGCGTGGCGATATCCGCCTCCATGCCTTCAATCATGCCGGCGAACGAAAAACGTTCGCGGAAAGCGCGAGGTATTCCCTTCGGCCGCGACCGTTAGCGACGGCGACGACGGCGCAGCCCGCCGAGGGCGAGCGCGAGCGCGAAGGCGAGGCCCGGCGAGCGTCCACCGGCGTTGCAGCCACCTCCATCACCGGGCGGCTCGACGACGGGCGGCGCCTCGATGCGGGTGACGCGGATCGCGTCGAAGGCGAGCTGGACATTCTTCGTGAGCGGCTCACCGGTGTTGTCGCCGGCGCGCACCCACTGGGCACCGCCTGCGGCGAACTCGAACGTGCCGAGCGACTGCCAGCCATTGACGGCGGTCTGATCGATCACGACGTCGGTAGTGGCTGCGCCAGCCTGCACAGCGTAGCTCGCTTGCTTGCTCTGCGCGTAGGTGGCGTCGGTGTAGACCTCGAGCTGATACGTACCGCCGTCCTCGAAGTAGAGGTGCCACTGGCCGTAGTTCGCTTCGTTGGAATCGTCGGTGGTGTGCGTCCAGATCAAGTCGCCGTCCTTGCCCACGTTCTCGACATGGCGCATCGACGAGCTCGGGCCTCCGCCCTCGAAGCATGCGTCGCCATCATCGACGACACCGCCGGCGTAGCCGATCGTGCCGCACGGGCCGCAATCCTCGGGGCACGCGATCGAGGTCTCGCCCGATCCGCAAGTGCCATCGCCGCACGCACCACCGGCGCCGAGCAACTTCGCGAAGTCGGCCTTGGTGCCGTTGAACCGGTTGGTGTCGACGTTGCCGCTGATGCCAGCGACCGTTCCGGAATCGGTGTACTGCCAGAACGCCCAGCTCTGCCACGGCGGCGCGATGTTCGGACACGACGCTGTGGAGTACTGCGCATGCCACAGCGGTGAGCCGGTGAAGTCAGGTGCACCGACCGAGTCGCGCCAGAAGTAGAGGCCCGTGTAGATGATCGGGTCGCGGCCGAGCACACCCTTGACGTGCTCGACCCACGTGGTGAGCTTCTGCTTGATCACCGCGGCCGACTGGCCATCACTCGCCTCGACATCGATCACGGGCGGCAGATCGTCGGGCGCGAGCTTGCGGCCGATCGCGTTGAGCAGGATCTCTGCCTGCTCGATCGGATCCTGACCAGGACGGAAGAACTGATATGCGCCGTGCGGGATGCCCGCTGCGCGCGAGCCCGTCCAGTTCGCGTTGAACTTCGAATCGACGTAGCCACCATCCGAGATGCGAATGAATGCGAACGACACGTCGTCGTTTGCAACCGCGGTCCAGTTGATCGCGCCCTGGTAGTAGGACACGTCGATGCCTTTGAGCGTCGGGCCGGAGCCACAAACGGTCACGCCCTGATCGAGCGTAGCGACCGGTTCCGATTCCTCCGCCGCACAACCCACCAACAAAGCGAACGCGAGCAGACGACCCCTCATCATCGAGGCGGAGCTTAATGAAAGTCCGCGTCACTTCTCCAGCGAGAGCGACGTTCACTTTCTATCAAAGTGGAATTGGCAGATCGTGACGATCGAGCTCGGAGTGCGGCAGCTCGCACCGATGGATCTCGATCGTGAGGTGCGCGACGGGCAGCGCACCGAGGACAGCGTCGCGATAGAAGCTGACGTCGCGCGGTGTTGCGGTCACCACGGACACGATGCAGCTGCGCCGACCTGGCCCCAACTCCCATACATGTAGGTCAGCTACCCTCACGTCGTCGATCTCTTCGAGCCGGCGACGGACCACCTCTTCGTGTTTGGACGAGGAGCTCACGTCGAGCAGCTGACCACTCGCCTGACGGCACAGCTTCACCGACCACCACAGGATCACGGCGCCACCGATCGGCCCCATCAATGGATCGAGATACCAGAGCTGGGCCCAGCGTCCGAGTGCAAGCGCCGCGATCGCGAGCAGCGACGTGAATGCATCCGCGAGAATGTGGATGTACGCGGCGCGCAGATTGAAATCGAGCGTGCCGCCTTCGATCGACTCTGCAGCGCCTTCGGCGCCGCTGCGCGGGCCGGCAGAGCCGGCCCTTGCGATCGCTTGCTTCGCGGTCGGCGTGTGCGTGTGGACATGGTCGTGCGCGTCGTGAGCGTGACCGTGTTGGTGATCGTGTGCACCGTTTTTGTC
>JAYVWH010001247.1:0-4485 GCA_043786265.1 Kofleriaceae bacterium
CTGTGCAGTGCGGGCCGCGCGCTTCTTACCCTTCATCGCGAGTGCGGACCATAGATCATTGATCGACGCTCCTCAGTGCCGACCTCGTAGACCGTGATCACGGAGACGATCAACGCGACGATCCCTGGGAGCTTCATGGCGGCAGCATAGGCGAATCTGGGGCATGCTCCGCCCATGCGGCTCGGAATCGATTTCGGCACGACGCGGACGGTAGTCTCGACGGTGGCGGACGGACGTTACCCGGTAGTGACGTTCGACGAGGACGGCGAATTCCGCGATCACGTCCCCGGCGTTGCCGCGATGCGTGGCGACGAGCTCGTGGTCGGCTGGGAGGCGGTTGCTGCGCTGGCCGATGGTTCCGCGACCCACGGCATTCGCTCGATCAAGCGCGTGGTCGGAACATTGGCACCCGATGCGCTCGTCGACGGCCTGCCCGGGATCACCGCGCTCGAGCTCGCCACCACGTTCCTCGCTGGCCTGCGCGAAGCGATCCTCAAGCGCTCCAACGTCAAGGTGACCGGCGCACTCGAGGTCATGGTCGCGGTCCCCGCGAACGCGTCGTCGCGCCAGCGCTGGCTCACGCTCGAGGCGTTCCGGCGCGCGGGATTCGAGCCGATCGGCCTCGTCAACGAGCCGACCGCCGCCGCGATCGAGCACGCGCACCTCCACCTCGATCTCGACGGGAAGAAGAAGGGGAGTCCCAAGCGCTATGTCGTCGTGTACGACCTCGGTGGCGGCACGTTCGACACGTCGGCGGTCTCGCTGCAAGACCGCCGGTTCGAGCTGATCGCCTCGGAGGGACTCGCGCAGATCGGCGGCGATGACTTCGATGCACTCGTGCTCGAGGTTGCTGGCGTACCCGCGACGATGGCGGCGCTCGAGTGCGCGCGCCAGGCGAAAGAGACGCTGCGCCCGACCACGCGCAAGCTGCTGCTCGAGCTACCGGACGGTAAATCCGTCTCCGTCGATGTCGCCGATCTCTACGCGCGCGCGCAGCCGCTGATCGATCGGACGCTCGCCCAGACGGAGCTGCTGTTCGCGCGGCTGCGCGAGCACGGCATCGATCCCGAGGATACGCGCGAGCTCGGCGGCGTTTACGTCGTCGGTGGAAGCGCAGCATTCCCGGCCGTCGCACGGGCGCTGCGAGCGAAGTTCGCGAAGAAGCTGCAGCTCGCACCGCAGCCGTTCGCCGCCACCGCGGTCGGTCTCGCGATCGCTGCCGATCCGAGCTCGAAGGTCATGGTTCGCGAGGCGGTCACGCGACACTTCGGCGTGTGGCGCGAGGCCGAGCACGGCGAAGACAAAGTGTTCGACTCGCTGCTCGGCAAGAACACCGAGACCCCGATCACCGTCGAGCGTCGCTATCGCCCGACCCATTCGATCGGTCACCTCCGATTCCTCGAGTGCGGTGCGCTCGATGTCGCGGGGCAGCCGGTCCAGGATCTCGTGCCGTGGACCGATGTCTACTTCCCCTACGATCCCGCGCTCGCCGACCGCGAGGATCTCGATGGCGCGCCGAACGAGCGACGCGCCGACCTCCGCGCGACGACGATCGCCGAGACTTACACTTACGGTAGCGACGGCACGATCTCGGTCCGCATCCACAATGAGACCCATGGCTACGAGCGGATCTACCAGCTCGGTCGCCTGTAACTCTCAGGCGACGAGCGCGTCGCCGACGAGGTCGAGGATCGACTTGATGTCTTCGCCGTCGGTACGCAGCCCGCGCACGGCGAGCACGAGCCCCCGGCCGACGCACGCCTCGGGCGGCCATTCGTAGTAGCTCGCGCCTGCCGGCGACCCCTTCGTCCGCGTGATCGCGTGGCCGCAGCACTGACCGACGTCGAGATACCACCAGTGCGCGCGGTCATCGTTGGGGCGCAAGTCCTCGTCCCAGATCTGCATCTGTCTCGATGGATCGTTGCCAGCCTCGACTGCATCGCGGTGCCCTTTGTCGGGTGCGTCGAGCCACGCTGCGGCTAGCGCGATCTGAGCCTCGACCGGCAGCCCATCGGACGACGGCTCGGATGCCCGAAAGCCCATGCCGTCGATGCCAACGCCGCCGCGCTCGAGCGCGATCGGCAAGCCGAGCTGTGCGGTGCGGACGAGCGCGCCGATGCCTGCGCGCAGATCGCGCTTCGCGAGCTCGGTAGCCCATTGCTCGAGGCCCGCAAGCTCGGGGCTGTCCGCGTGCTCCCAGCCAGCAGCGCCGAGGCGTGCAAAGTAGCCCGCGAGATCGGGCCCGATTGCTTTGACCGCGGCGCGTAAATCATCCCGCCAGCCGGTGGCTTTCGCCTCGGGCTTGGCTCTCGCCTTCGGCTTGGCTCTCGCCTTCGGCTTGGCTCTCGCCTCGGGCTTGGCTCTCGCCTTCGGCTTGGCTTTCGCCTCGGGCTTGGCTGTCGCCTTGGCTGGCGGGAGGGCGATCCGGCCGCGCTTTGTCTTTGCCCGAGCTTTCGGCTTTGACCGGGACTTGGTCCTGGCCTTTGTCTTCGGCTTGGCCTTGGCCTTCTTCTTCGTGGCCTTCCTCGTCATCCGAACCACCCTATCAACTTCGCTGTCAGCTGTAGCGAATCTGCACGGTCTCGATCAGCGTCCGCAGCGCCTGCTTCACACCCTCGGTGGTCGCGTGCTTGACGATCGCCCACCCCTCGCCCTCGTAGCCGCTGACGCGTGGCTGGCCGATCTTCGGCGTGCGCATCATCACGAGCGAGTCACCACACACCTCGACGGCGCGCTCGATTCCCGTGACAGAGATGACCCGATCGCCGGTGCTCGGACCGCGGAAGAACGCAGCACCCGCAGCGCACGTGCGCGGCTTTGGAGTGAACTCCTCGAGTGCCATCAGCCGCGCCCAGTCCGCGAACAGATCCGTGCCGTGGGTGATGCTCATCATCGGCATGATGTGAACACCCGGCGGCCGCGCACCGACTTCGTTGACGAGCGCCGAGCCGTCCTCGCGCAGGAACCACTCCATGTGCGTGATCGCGGTGCCCGCCGCGGTGTTCGCGCCGCTGCCAAACAACGCCGTCAGCGCGTTCGTGTTCGTCGCGTGGAACTTTGTCCACGTCGGATCGTCGTCCTCGCGCGGCAGCAGCACCGCGTACTGGATCCACGGCGTCTCGAGCACTTCGAGCGGCGACGGGAAGTAGCGCGTACCCGAGCGCCACACCGGCTTGCCGCGGATCGTCACGGTCTCGCAGGTGTGCTCGCGTGCATGCACGAACTCCTCGACCTGAAGCGGGACGGCCGGCGTGGGTGCGGGGACCGCGGCGAGCTCGGCGCGATTCGTGACGCGATACGTGGCGCGAGTACCGAGGCCGGCCCGCGGCTTCACGATCACCGGATAGCCAATGCTCTCGACGTAGCTGTCGAGCTCGGCGCGCGTCGTCGCGAGCGAGCTGCGTGCGACCGGGACACCGGCGGCGCGCAGGACTTCTTTCATTCGATCTTTGTCGCGGAAGTTACGAGCGATCTCGGTGGTGAGCCCCTCGATGCCGAGCGCGTCGCGGACCTCGGCCATCGGGACCTGCAGCTCTTCGAGAAATCCGACGAGCCGGTCGATCGGACCGATCCACTTCGTGATCCAGCGGCTGGCTTCGAGCAGGTGCGCGCCATCGAGCGGGTTGTCGACGCGGTAGTGCCCGAACACTCGCGGTGCGAGCGCGGCGGGAATCGCCGATTCTGGATCGCTACTGATCACGCTGACCTTGATCGATTCGATCTCGGTGAACGCCTTGAGATAGCGGTTGGTGTTGTCGAGGAAACGAGGAGCGATGAAGACGATGTGGCGCATGATCAGGACGCGTAGAGGTGAATGCCGGTGGCCGCAGCGAGGGCCATCTCGCGCGTCGCCTCCCAGTCCGGATGGCGGGTCACGATATAGCCGTCGGAGAGCAGGGTCGCCTTCCAGTCGCGGCGCTGAGCGCCGGGCCGCAGGAGGGTGTCCTCGACGATGAACGGGCGGTAGCGCTGGTAATACTCGCTGAGCCCGGCCATGCGGGTGATCTTGCCTTGCCCCTGTGCGCGCTTGAACACGATGCCCACGTTGTACTTGCGCTCGCGCGATGCATGGAATGCATTCCAGCACACCGCGCGGCCCCACTCGCGGAACAGATCGATGTCGCCCGTGTAGTTCATGATGTCGACGACGCACGCGCCTCCAGAGCGACACGCGATCTCGCCGAATACGACTTCACCGTCAGGCTTCTTGAACCACTCCATGTGGGTGAAGCCGGTGCCCATGCCGAGCGCACTGAGGACCTTGCGGCCAAGCGCGATACCGGCCTGGATGTGCGGCTGATCGAGGTCGCGGACCGACAACATGATCGGTGACACCCACTCCTGCGAGCGCATCTCGAGCGCGTTGGGCAGGTACTGCGTGACGCTCTCGTAGGCCGGCTTGCCGCCGATGCACACGGTGTCGTAGGTGTACTCGTCGCCGGTGATGAACTCCTCGCAGCTCGCCTCCGCGACGTGGCGCATGTT
>JAYVWH010001248.1:0-12336 GCA_043786265.1 Kofleriaceae bacterium
CTGATATGCTCTGGAGCATGAGAGCGGTCCTGGCCTTCGCGGTCTTCGCCTCTGCTGCGTGCTCGAGCGACAACACCTCGATCCGGATCGAGCGCCAACCGACCACGCTCGCCGCCGCATCCGACGATGCATGGCTCGCAGGCGGCACCGTCCTGGTCGGTGCGCCGGGTTCGTTCTCGTTCCCGCAGCCCGTCGCGCTGCGCATCACCCTCGTCGATCCCAACACAGAGATGCCGGTCGCCGCGCTGGTGAGCATGTCGAAGCTGACCGTGTTTGGTGATGGCGTTGGTGTGATCACGAAGAACGTCACCTGCCAGCCGACCTACTGCGAAGCAGAGCTCAGCATCACGGATGCGGGTGACTCGATGCTGCAGGTGACCGCGACGGGCAAGGATGGTGAGGAGGGCGACTGCTTCTATTACGGCGTCCACGAGGATGCCGATCCAGCTGCGGCGAGCCCGGCGCTGTACAAAGCGATCGAGGCAAAGCAGCGCGACTGCCAGCAAGACCTGATCGACTGAGCTCGCCTACCGCCGCGGGCTGGCAACAGGCGCAACGTCCGCAGCTGTCCCGCGCGTTCGCAGCTTTTGCTCGGGCAGCACCAGCCCTCGCAGAACGGCCAGGTGTGATTGTCGTCGGGTATCGATCGGCGATTGACTGGTCGAAAGCGATCGCGTGGACGGGGCGGCCGAGCGAGTTCAGGGACCGCTTGGGAGCAGTTGCCGACGCGCACGGACCACGATGTCGTTATTCGATCGGACGTCGATACTTATCGCCGCGGCGCTGGCAGCAGGCGCATCGTTGGCAGCTGTCCCGCACGCTCGCGCAGGAACATGGCGCGCGAGGATTGCTCGAGCAGACGCGAAGTTCCTGCACCGGTCAGCACCGCAATCACGCACGCGATCGCACACAGGATCGCCGCACCCACCGCACCGCCGATCGTCACCGGCATCAGTAAGCCCAGCAGCAATCCACCCGTGAGGATCGCGACGGGCGGCACGAAGATCAGCTTCGCCGCACGCCGTGTGGGAGCTTCCGCCTGCCAGTCGGTCTCGCAGTTGTCACACCGACGACCCACTGCGAGGGCGTGGCGTTCGCAGCGCGTGGAGGTACACCGGCCGCACTTCATCACCGGCGTCGAGACGCAGTCCGTGCAGACACGCGAGCCCATCCTCTCAAGGATGCCCGGGTTCGCGAATCCAGCAAGTGATGTCGCTTACAGGCCCGAAACTGCGAAGACCCACCAATCAGGGTGGGTCTCGTGTGCGTGGGGCCTACGTAGCCGGCGTCACTCCTTGATGCCGTGCTTGCCTTTGACCTGATCGAGTGCCTTCGCGTACTCGATGTCCCACGCCTGGGTACCCTCCTCGAGATTCTTGAGGCGGTCCCGCACTTCCTGGTCGATCGCTTCGTCGACCTGCATGTGCTTCTTGCAGATATCCTTGATCTTGCGGCGCAGGAGCGCGTCCTCTGCGAACACCTCATCGACATGCCGCGAGTTCATGAACGCCTCGAGCATCTGATTCGAAATCCACGACAGGCCTTCTTCGCCGAGTCCGAATTCCTTCTGCTCGGCAAGCTGGCGCTTGGTGCGGCCCAGGTGCGAGTAGGGAAGGCCGCGGATCTCCAGGATGTCCTTGGCGCGCTCGGTCAGCTCCTTCTCGACCCGGATGTACTCCTTGAGCACGGATGCCGCGTCGAGTTGGGCCTCGTTCCCGTCGCTGACTTCGATATCACCCGCTTGCGTAAGCGTCGTGATGATCTCCGCCGCGATGGTGTCGACCTTCCCTGGATACAGTCTCATTCTCGCGGCACTGTAGGGTCCGCAAGCCCCCTATGCAAGCCGCGTAGCACGTTCTCGTGCTCACTTTTTTCGGACGATGTGTACGATCGCCATCCTCATTGGAGTCACCGATTTGCCGGTGATTATCGCCGCAAATCGCGACGAGCTTTACGCGCGCGACACGCGTCCCCCGCAGCGCCTCGCACCGGGAGTTGTCGGTGGTCTTGACGCGGTGTCCGGAGGCACGTGGCTCGCACTTCACCGCGGTGGACAGTTCGCCGCGGTGACGAATCAGCGCGCACTCGATCAGCCACAGATCGGCGTGCGGTCACGTGGCCTCGCGGTCAAGGAGCTCGCGGCGGCAGCCGACCAGGACGCGTACGTCGCTGCACTCGACCCACGTGAGTACGCGAGTATGAATCTCGTATGGGGCGATGCCGATCGGGTGTCCGTGGGCTACCTGCGCCACCACGGGACCAAGGAGGTGAGTGTCCTGCCGCGCGGGGTGAACGTGCTGTGTAACGATCGCATCGGGGCGGCGGGCTTTCCACGCGGGGAGCGGCTCGCGCTGGCACTCGAAGCGATGGTTGCGGAGACGCGCGACTGGACAGGGCTCGTTCCGCGCATCGTGACCGCGCTCGGCGATCACACGCGCGTTGCACTCGCGGAGGTTGCGCCCTCGCACCTGCCCGCTGAGCTCGCGCGCGAGCTCACGGCCACGTGCATTCACAGCGAGCAGTACGGCACGCGCAGCGCATCTATCATCGCGCTCGACCACCGCCGCGTCGCCGGGTACCTCCACGCAGATGGACCGCCGTGCGTGACGCCATTTGTCTCGAAGGCGGAGCTGGTCAGGTGACCGACACACCACCGCGCAAGCGCACGCTCGTCGTCGCCGGGTTGATGGTGCACGCAGACGGCCGCGTGCTCATCACGCAGCGCCGCGCGGACCAAGCGCTACCACTGCAGTGGGAGTTTCCCGGCGGCAAGGTCGAGCCCGGCGAGGCTCCGGTGGCCGCACTCGCACGCGAGCTGGACGAGGAGATCGGCGTGACAGTCGAGGTCGGCCCGATCTGGGACGTACTGTTCCACGCGTATCCGGCGTTCGATCTCGTGATGCTTGTATATGCGTGCCGCATCGTCGGTGGCGAACCGCGCGCCGTCGAGGTCGCCGACGTGCAGTGGGTGCCGCGTGGCGAGCTGCCTGCGTGGGATATCTTGCCTGCTGACCGCCCACTCGTCGATCGCCTCGTTTCCGAGGGCCCACCTTGATTGATCTCGGGTCTACGGGGTGATTACAATCCGAAGACGATGGAAGGCCGCGCCAAGGTCACGAAGGAAGTCCTCTGCGAGGAGGCTCGCTTCATCCTCGCCAACGTGATGGCGGAGGCACGCTACGGCCGTCAGAATCGCTACGACGACATCCGTCGCGTCTGCGAAGGCGCCGTGTCGATTCCGTTTGGCGAGTACATCGGCTTCCTCGAGAAGTCCGGTTACCTGCGCCACGACCAAGGTAACGAGAGCCTCGAAGTCACACCCGACGGCGAGAACGTCGTCAACGGTGGCAACCTCCCCGAGTTCACCGAGCGAGCCGTCAGCCACTTCAAGAAGCTGCGCCAGAGTCGCGCCCTTGCGACCGGCGCGATGCCGATTCCCAACGCCCCCGGCGTGACCTCGACGGTGTCCGCAACGCGCGGCGAAGGCTCGGTCTCGCGCCCGCTACCGTCGAAGGAAGCGCCCGCTGCAGTAGGACCTGCGGCGGCCAAGGTCGCGAGCTCGGGCGGACGCGCGAGCGCGATGGTCGGTGGCGAGATCGACGCTGCGGAGCAGCGCTACGAAAAGACAACGCAGATCGGTTCGGGCGGCATGGGCACGGTGTACCGAGCCCGCCAGGTCGCACTCAACCGCGAGGTCGCTCTCAAGGAGATTCGCGATCTGTTCGGATTCTTCAGCGAGGATCAGCGCAACGAGATCGTGCGCCGCTTCACGGACGTGGTGCGTGCGTGGGGAAACTTGCAGCACCCGAACATCTTGCCGATTCACGACGTCAACATCTGGGCCGAGTACCCCTACGTCGTCACAGAGCTCGCGCACAACGGTTCGGCCCGCCGCCTGATCAACGACGCCGAGGAGATTCCCGTCGAGCTCGCGTTCCGCTACCTGCTGCAGTGCCTGCACGCGCTCCGCGCCGCACACGCTCAGCGCGTCTACCACCGCGGCCTCAAGCCCGAGCAGCTGCTGATCGACGCGTACGGCAACATGAAGATCTCGGATTTCGGATTCACGCGCATCGTCGAGCGCGACCACGCCGTGATCCGCCAGATCTACGTCGGCATGGGCAACGTCGCGTACATGGCGCCCGAGCTCTATACCGATCCGACCCTGGCCGGCGCGCAGACCGATATCTATGCGCTCGGCATCATCTTCTACGAGCTGCTCACCCGGAAGCTGCCCGGCCGCCGCTCGCCGATGCCGTCGCAGATCAACGGCGCGCTGCCCAAGGGCATCGACGACATCTGGGACCGCATGACCCGCGACGCTCGCGAGGAACGCTACGAGTCCGTCGACGAGATCCTCGCCGACATCGATCGCCTCGAGGGCACCGAGACTATCCTCGGCAAGAGCAGCCAGATCCTCGTCAGCGAGAATCCGCTGGCCGACGTGAAGTTCCGCGCCGGCGCCGAGGAGCCGATGCTCGGCCCACCGATGAACGACGACGACGAAGACGGCGACAAGAAGAGCGGGCACCGCCCGTACTCGTTCCAGCAGCGTCGCAAGAAGACCTAGAGGCGCCGGCCGCGTACGCCGGCCGCAAGCAGCTTCTCTGCGAGCGCGTCGGCCTGGTCCGCGTGATTGTAGAGGTGCGCCGAGATGCGGACCAGCGGACCGTGCACGAAGTCGACGATCGGCACCTCCCAATCTTCGCGCAACAGCTGCTTCTCGAGCCCCAGCGCCTTCGTGTTCGGCGGAAGCGTGATCGGGACCGCCGCCATCGTACCGATCGCATCGTCGCTGCCAGCCGCGACCAGCGACGACGAACCGAGCGCGGTCATCAGCCGGTCGCGCATGTCGAGCGCGAGTGCGTGATTGCGCGCGATCGCGTGACGCCATCCGTTTGCCATCTCCGCGATCGTCGAGATCGCCGTCGGGACGCAGAGGTGCGGCGTCGGATCGTACGTGCCCATCCAGTCGAGCTCGGCGTGAAGCCGATTAGCGGGGCCGTAATCCGGCGTCGCGCCGTGCGACGTGACGACCGGTTGGGGCGTTGGCAGTGACGGAGCGGCGACGACAAACCCGGTCCCTTTCGGCGCGCACACCCACTTGTGATTGTTCCCCGTGTACCAGGTGACGCCAGCAGCGAGCAGCGCACCGACATCGAGAGGGAGCTGACCCGGGGCGTGCGCACCGTCGACGATCAGCGTGATGCCACGTGCCGCGAGCGCAGGTGCGATTCGCTCGAGCGGCAGCACGAGTGCTGTCGGGCTCGTGATGTGATCGAGGATCACGACCCGGGTGCGCTTGGTGACGCCTGCAAGCACCGCCGCAGCCGTCGCGTCGGCGTCGAAGGGCAGGGGCAGCGTTACCGTCGCCACGCGCGCGCCACGCGCCTCGACGATGCGGCCGACCTGGTTTTTGACCGCGGCGTAGCCGTGATCGGTCACGAGGATCTCGTCGCCCGCTGCGAGCGGCGTCGAACCGAGTGCGATTGCGACGCCCGTCGTCGCGTTCGGAACGAATGCGAGGCGGTCGGCGGGGGCGCGCAGGAAATCCGCGAGGACGCTGCGTGCTTCGTCGAGTGCGTCTTGCCACTCGAGCACGAGGAACTTCATCGGCGCCGCTTCGAGCCGCGTGCGCCATGCGAGCGCTGCATCGAACACTGCCCGTGGGCATCCGCCAAAGGACCCGTGGTTCAGGTGAACGACGTCGGGCGCGAGTGCCCAGCGATCGAGCGGCGTGTGCGGCTGGCGCAGGTTCACGCGCGCAGCATATCGCGTCGGGCGTTACTCGGCGCCGGCGCGTAGTGCCAGCACCGCCGCGAGTCCTTCGTCGCACGTCGGCTTGATCTGCGCCGGTGGGATCACGAAGCCGCCCGCGCCGCGTCGTCCCGCGGGACGAAGCTCGACCGTGAATGACAGCGCGCCGGTCTCGTACATCCAGTCGGTCATCGTGCCGGCCGCCGCGTAGAGCTCCGCACCGGATTGCAGCGTGTAGCGCGACTGATGCTGCATGAACATCGTCGTCGCCATGCGGTCGCCGATCGACGCGTAGCGCGCGCGGTCGACCGTCGGTTTCTGGGTGTAATTCCACGGATAGAGCAGAAGCTGCCCGTAGGCGTGGAAGTCGATGTGGACCTTGACCTGCTCGCGCACGACGAGGTCGCGCAGCGCGCGGGTCTCGGGCTCCGAGAAGGCGGACTCGCCTCGATAGGTCTCCGAGCCCTTGCGGTTGCTCGAGCCGGCGCCGCCCCACGCGACGGAGAAGTTACGGTTGAGGTCGACGCCGTGGGTACCGCGGCGGTTCTTGCGCCAGTAGCGGTTGCTGCCCCACGAGTGCTCGTAGCCATCGGGATTGACGACGGGAACGACCCATAATTCGGTGTGATCGACGAACGCGCGGATCGTCGGATCGATCGCGTATCTCTGCACTAGGCGATCGGCGATGCACGTGGTGACCATCGTGGCGATCCATTCGCGCGCGTGCTGCGTGCCGTTGATCAGCATCGGCTTCGCGTCCGGCGCTGTGCCGCCGATGCGCACTGCCTGGATCGGCCGGCCTTCGATCGAGCGACCGATCGTCTCGGCGTGCACGAGTGCGGGGGACGTCGCGGCGAGCTTCGCGAGGTGCGCACTGATCGCGCTGTAGTCGCGGTACTCCGAGAACCAATCGCCACCGTCTGTGACCGTCGCGCCGCGCAGGCGCGCGGCTTCGGCCGCTGCGGTCACATCGATGTCGGCGTCGATGACCGTCCACACGATGCCAGCGCGCTGGAGCACCGGCAGCGCATCGCTCGCCACGACGACGTCGAGCGGCAGCCCGGGACCGCGCTCCTCGCTCCACACGTCGAGTGCGATCGCCTCGGCCCGCTCGCACGCGCTCGCATCGGTGCACTCGACGCGGATCGCGACGCGGGTCGGGTGCGCGGGGCTCGACGAGCGGGCGTGCTGGATGCCGGCGGCCGCAACGAGCGAGAGCGTCAGCGCGCCGAGCGCACGCCAGGGCAGGTGGGGCGCGACGTGATGCGGGCGGCTGGTCACCCCTCCAGTGTACCCGACGCTATCCCCGCAGCAATTCGACGAGACTCAGGAGGTGGCGCGGGTGGTGCGCGGTCGCCCATTCGGGCGGGCCTGGTTGCTCGACCGCCAGCACGCGTTCGACCCAGGCTGCTGGAATCGCGAGCACGCCATCGCGCGCGCCAAGGAGCGCGCCGACGATCGCAGCGTTGGTATCGGCATCGCCGCCACGACTCGCTGTATCGACGAGCGCCGCCTGCCACGGCGTGTGGCACAGGTGCCAGAATGCGAGGCGGAACGCGACGCGCACGAAGCCGGCCGTGCGTTGCAGATCGAGATCAACCTGATGGACGCCAGGCGTTTCGTCATCGGCGACCTCGAGATCGCGGCGCAGATCTTCCTCCGCGCGCTCGATCGCGACGAGGTCCTCGGCGTTGTCGCTCCAGGCCTCGCGCAACTTGGCGACTGCGATCGGCAGCGCCGCGATCGCAGCTGCGAGCATCGCGGGGCCATCGCCGCGAGCCGGTGCCGTGACGCCCTTCGCGATCGCTGCGTTGAAGACGGCGCACGCGAGCGCGCAGCGCGGATCGGCGTGCGTGATCAGCGAGTCGGCGAGTGACTCCTCCACGATCTGATCGACCGGTGCATAGGCGAACGCGACGCCGATGGGCGCCGTTCGCATCAGCGAGCCGTTGCCAGCGGCGCGGCGCCCGCTCTGATGCCAGACCTCGCGGCCCGCGGTTGCGACATCGCCACCCTTCTCGATCGTGCGCAGTGCGGATGCGGTCTGGTTGCCGACATCGAACGCGTGCTGGAACCACGCGACATAGCGCGTTGCGAGATCCGCCCGATCGATCGACCTGCACGACGCATTCGCGTCGCTGCGCGCGCCGGCAGAGCCGTCGCTTGCCGGCCTTGCATGTACCAAGCTCCGCGCCAGGCAGATCGCCATCTGGGTGTCGTCCGTGATCTGGCCGGCTTTCAGATTGAACGGGCCGCCACCGACCACGTCGGTCGCGGGACCGGTGGCCAGGGTGGGGTAGGCGGGCTGGTCCATGCGCGCGAACTCGTAGGTCGTGCCGAGAGCATCCCCCACCGCCATCCCGAGCAGCGGACCGAGCCACGCCGCCTCGCGCGAACCCTCGGTCACCGATCCAAGGCCGGGAATCTCGATCACTTTTCCAGGGGCTGCGCTGCTCATGGTGTTATTTGTACACTATTCGGAGGCGCGTTCAAGGAGATCTCGGGATCTCTCCCATTTGGCTGTTTTCTTGGCCGATCTGAGCACTTCTATAGAGTGGGCGACGTGAGCGACCAAGCCCCGCGTGCACGTCTAGATCGCTGGAAGCAATCGCTGCTGGACCCGAAGGATCGCCTGGTCGACCTCGGCGAGGCAGGGATTCCCTTGGCGATCGATCCGATGCGGATCGCCTTCTCGCTGGCTGCTGGCAGCATGCTCGCGCTCGAGGCGAGCGATGCGCCAGGCCTCGAGAACGGCCGCGTGCGGGTCGCGTTGCCCAAGGCCGAGCTCGACCGCCAGCTCACGCTGCTGCGCCGCGATGTTCGCGCTGCACGCGCCGAGGCCGATCACGTGCTGTGGCTGGGCCTGGGCCTCGTCACGTGGCCCGACGAATCGGGCGCCTCTCGCACAGCACCGCTCGCGTGCTGGCCCGTCGAGCTGATCACGGGCCTCGATGGCGGGCCGCGCCTGCGATCGGTCGACGAGCTGGAGCCACGGTCCAATCACGTGCTGCTCGAAGCACTGCAGCGCGTCCACGACGTCACGCTCGAAATGGGTGGGGACCTCGATCTCGCAATGCTGTTCGATGCCGCGAACGCTGCCGTCGGCTGGCGCCTCGACCGCGTCGCGCGCCTGATGACTTGCTCGTTCGCCCGCTTCGATCTGTGGCGCGACCTCGATCGCCGCGACGAGCTCGCGCCGAGCATGCCGATCGCATTCCTGACGGGCGAGCTGGGCATCGCACCGCCGCCGCCCGCGACCACGACCGAGCTGCTGGCACCACTCGACGCCGATGCGAGCCAGCTCGCAGCGATCGCCACCGCTGGCCATGGTGGCAGCTTCGTGCTCCAGGGTGCCCCTGGTACCGGCAAGACGCAGACGATCGCGAACCTCGCGGTGCACTGCGCCGCACAAGGCAAGCGCGTCCTCGTCGTGAGCGACCGCGCGACCGCACTCGAGTCGATCCAGCAGCGCCTGACCGGCGCGGGGTTTGGCGAGCTGTGCCTGCCGCTCCACGGCGGACGCACGCGCGTCGTCGAGAGCCTCGCGACGGTGTTTGGCCGCACGCATCGCCCGGTCAGCGGGACGTCGAGTGCCGAGAGCCGCCTCGGCGAGCTACGGACCGCGCTCGATAGCTATGTCACGGCGCTCCACAAGGAGCAGCCATTCGGCATGTCGATCCACGAGGCGCTCGGTCGGCTCGTCGAGCTTCGCACCTCGCCACGCGCACCGCTCGCCGAGCGCGATGCGGCCATCCTCGAACGCTCGACGTTCCAGCGTCGCAAGACCGCGGTGCTCGCGCTGGCCGAAGCGTCACGCGCCGTCGAGCCTGTTGCCGCGCATCCATGGCGCATGTCGGCACTCGAGCAGTGGAACGGCGATGGCACGGAGCGTGCGACGCGTGCTCTCAACGAGCTCGCGAACGCGGTCGAGACCTTGATCTCGGCGATTGCTGATTTCTCGGCGCTCGTCTCCGGCGTTACCACGCGGACGCCCGAGCAGATTCGCGCACTCGGCGCCCTCGCGGACCTTGCGTCGGCGTCGCCGCGCCCGGGCTCCGAGCTGCTCACGAACATGCGTGGCGCCAAGCACGACGAGATCGGGGAGCGCATCGCCCTGATCCGCGCGCGCGGCGCGGGCGCCCTCGACGTGCCGCGTGATCCAGGGACGTTCCTGGCAATCGCCACCCGTCACAAGCTGCTTGCTGCCGAGGTCGAAGAGCTGTTCACCGCAGCGATCGACGAGCTCGAGTCGCCCGCCGAGATCTGGACTCACCTCAAGAAGTGGACCGGCAGCATGGCCGCGTTCCGCTACGTCGCGCTGCGAAACGCACGGTCCGCGGTGAAAGCCGCCGCGCAGCCCGGGCGGCTCGACACTGACGAAGCGATGATCGCTGCGCTCGAGGCCGTGATCGCCGAACGTGCGTGCCGCGAAGCGATGCTCGCTGCCGCCGAGCCTGCGAGGCGCTGGTTCGGCGACCTCGCCGGCGAGACGCTTGCACTCGATCTGCCGAAGATCGAGGAGGCGCTGACGTGGGCTACCGAGCTCCGCCGCGCATTCGACATGCTGACCATCGCCGGCGGTGAACCCGGCAAGCAGTCCGCGTGGCGCGGTCTCGTCGCGCAGGTCGCCGCATCGCCGGGTACGGGCGAGCGTCCTGCGGTCGAGCTGGCACCGTTTGGTCGCCTCACGGCCGCTGTGGGCCGCTGGGAGCCCGCACTCGCCGAGCTCGCCGGCGCAACGGGCATCCCACAGCTCTTGCTCGGGAAGGGCGCGAACCACCTCGCTGCGGTTGCCGAACAGGCCGAGTCGCTGCGCCAATCGGTGACTGCGTTTGCTGACTGGACCCACTTCCACCTCGCGCGCCGTGACGCGATCGTCGCTGGCATCGGTCCCGCGATCACCGCGATCGAGCTGGGGGACCTCAGCTCGGAGGAGCTCGCCGAGACGTGGGAGCGGGCGACACTCCTCGCGTGGTTCGATGTCGAGGTGGCGGAGACGCCCGCGCTCGCGCGCTTCATCGGCGCGACGCATCACACCCACGCGACCTCGTTCGCAGACCTCGATCGCGGAACGCTCGCCGTCACGCGTGCGCGGATCATCGCGCGGCTTGCGGATCGCATGTCGCGCGGCAAGGAGATCGAGCCCGAGCTCGCGCTGCTCAAGGAGGAGCGCGACACCGTCAAGCCGCGCCCGCTAGCCGCGTTGCTTGCCGCACTTCCGACGCTGGTGCCGCGCCTGACCCCGATCGTGCTCGCCACGCCGCACGCGGTCGCTGCACACCTCGACGATTCGCACGCGCCGTTCGACCTCGTCGTGTTCGACGACGCGTCGCGCCTGCCGATGGCCTACGCGCTCGGAGCGCTGTCGCGCGCGAACGCCGTTGTGATCGTCGGTGACTCGCGCCAGCTCGCGCCCGCCGAGGATGATGGCTTGCTCGAGGTGGCCCGGGCCGCACAGCTTCCGAGCTTCTCCCTCGCGGCGCACTATCGCGCTCGCCACGAAGATCTGTTCGCGTTCGTGAACGCGCGCTACTACGACGACCGCATCGAAGTCGTGCCCGCGCCGTTCAAGGGCGCAGAGCTGGGCGTGTCGTTCCGGTTCTTCGAGGTCGGGGATGTCGAGTCGATCGTTGCGGAGCTGCGGACGCGACTCGCCGATGTCGCGAAACCGCGCACCTTCGCGATCGTCACGCTGACCCGTGCGCAGCAGGATCTCGTCGAGCACATGCTCGATGCGGCGGCTGTGACGGACCCTGTACTCGCGGCCGCACTGGTCGCTGATCGTGAACCACTCGTCGTCGGCACGCCGGAGCGCATGCTCGGCGAGGAGCGCGACATCGTCTACTTCATGCTCGGCGACGCACCGCCCAAGGTCGATGCTCGCGCGCTGACCGTCGCGACCACGCGTGCCCGCGAGCAGCTCGTGGTGACGGCGAGCACCGAGACGTTCACCGGTGAGCTCGCGGACCTCGTCGCGTTCGCTCGCGTCGGCGGCGGAGCAGGCCGCCCGGCCGACGATGTCGGTCCGGTCACTCCGTTCACGGCAGCGATCGCGCGTGCGCTGACCGACCGTGGTTGGACCGTGAAGCATCAGGTCGGGTGTGGGCCGTACAAGCTCGACATGGCGGTCGTCGACCCTGCGGATCCCGAGCGTTTCGTGCTCGCGATCGAGCACGACGGCAGCACGTATGCCAGTGCGCCATCGACACGCTCGCGCGACCGCCTGCGCAGCCAGCTGCTCGTGTCCCTTGGCTGGCGTGTCCACCGCATCTGGTCGCTCGACTGGTGGACCGACGCAGAGCGCGAGGTCCAGCGCGCACACGGTGCGATCGTCGCCGCAATTGCCGCGAGCCGCCAGCGCCGTACGACGGTGCAGCCCGGGGCACGTCCGATGCGTGCGCGCGCGAGCATCGCGCCGCGGATCACCACACGCATCACGACGCCGCCGGTCGTCCCTGTTTCGATCAGAATGGACGACACCCTTCCGACGCCGGCGAGCGATGCCGTGCTCGCGGCGGGCTCGGGGCCGACCGACGCCGTGAGTCTCACCGCGCTGCCCGAGGGCAGCGGACCGATCAC
>JAYVWH010001249.1:0-6145 GCA_043786265.1 Kofleriaceae bacterium
CGGCTGCCTCCCCGGCGGTCCCACCTCCGCCACCGGGGTCGCAGATGTGCTCACAGCCCCAACAGTCGGCCGCCCTGGTAAACGGCAAAACTCGCAATCCACGCGAGCACCGTCATGTACGTAAACAGAAACGCGGGCCATCGGTAGCTGCCGGTTTCGCGCCGGACGACCGCAAGCGTGCTCATGCACTGGCAGGCCAGCGCGAAGAACACCATGAGCGAGAACGCCATCAGCGGCGTGTAGGCCTTGCTGCCGTCGGGCTTCTTCGCGGACTGCAGGGCAGTGCGTAACGGCTCGCTGGTCTCGTCGGCATCGCCGCCGACCGCGTAGACGATCCCGAGCGTCGAGATGAACACCTCGCGCGCAGCGAATGCACCAACGATCCCGACCCCGATCTTCCAGTCAAACCCCAGCGGCGCGATCGCAGGCTCGATCGCGTGACCGACCTGGCCGCCGTAACTCTCCTCTAGACGTTGTGCCTGCTCCTGCGGCGTCTTGGGCTCGTGCGACGGGCGCGGGAAGTAGAGCAGGGCCCATAGGGCGATCGAGCATGCGAGGATCACGGTGCCGGCCTCGCGCAGAAACATCGACGACTTCGACCACATCATCCGCAGCACGTCGCGTGTGCGCGGAAAGCGATACGGCGGCAGCTCGATGATGAACGGCAGACGCTTCGCCTTGAGCGGCTTGACCGTTTTTGACATCACCCACGCGGCAACGAGCGACGTCGACACGCTGAACAGATACATGCCGACCATGAGCGAGGCCTGCATGAGGCGCGCGCCGGGGATCAGCGCGCCGATCAGCAGTGTGTAGACCGGCAGACGTGCCGAGCACGTCATCAGCGGCACGACCATCATCGTGAGGATGCGGTCGCGCCGGCGCTCCATCGTGCGCGTTGCAGTGATCGCAGGGACGGCGCAAGCGAACCCGAACAACATCGGCACGAACGCACGGCCGTGCAGGTTCATCGACCGCATGATGCGGTCCATCAAGTACGCGACGCGCGCGAGGTAGCCGCAGTCCTCGAGGAAGCCCAGGAACAAGAACAGGAGCAGGATCTGCGGCAGGAAGACGAGGACGGCGCCGACACCCGCGATCACCCCATCGACCAGGAAGTCGGTGAACACCCCGGCCCCGAGCACGCCGCGCAGCTCACCGCCGCCCCATTTCAAGCTGCGGTCGATCCCATCGATCAACGGATCGGCCCACGCGAACAACGACATGAACAGAACCGTCATCACGCCCAGGAACACCAGGAAGCCGAACAAGCGGTGGAGCAACACGCGATCGATCCGCTCGGTGCGCGACCGGTCCGGCCGCTTCGTCGTCAGCTTCGCGAGCTCGCGATCGAGCCATGTCCAGCGCGAGAGGACCGCCTCGTCGTCGATGGCCTTGCCAGAGGCAGCTCCGGCAACCTGTCGCGCGACCGTTGCGCGCACATCTCCGGGAATCCCGACCAGCTCGTCGGCATCGCCGCTGTCGGGCCCGGTCTCGATGCAGGTCAGCGCCCACAGCGCGAGTCCGTCGTCCGCATGCCCGCCGAGCCCGTCGCGCCAGACCGCCGGCAGCACCGCCGTCACCGCATCGAGCTGCGCGCGCAGGGCAGGCGAGGGCTGCCACTTCCACGTCGCGCGGCGGTCTGCGTGGCGCGCCCTATCGATCGCCGCTGTGAGCTCGGTCAAGCCGTGCCGGGTGCGGGCTGTCACCGGAACGATTTCGCAGCCGAGCGCCGTCGCGAGCAGCTTGGCGTCGGGCGCGGCGGCGCCGGCCTCGTCGACCATCGTGAGCGCACCGACGCACCGCAGTCCGAGCTCGCGGCACTGCAGCAGCAAATACGCCGAGCGTGCGAGCTGCGTCGCGTCGAGGCAGACGAGCACGACGTCGGGTGGTGGTACGCCCCGCAGCCCGAGCAGTGCATCGAATGCGAGCTGCTCCTCGGCGCTCCGCGCGTTGAGGCTATAGGTGCCAGGTAGATCGTGGAGCGTGACCTCGCCGGTGGGCAGCACGAGCCGGCCGCTGCGGCGCTCGACCGTGATGCCCGGATAGTTGGAGACCTTCGCGGACGAGCCCGTCAGCGCGTTGAACAGCGTTGTCTTGCCGACGTTGGGATTGCCGGCCAGCGCGACGTGCGTACCCGCCAACGCCGCGGACTCTGAGCCAGCACCACGCGTCTCGTCGTGGCAATTGGCGGCCGTTGTCATCGCGGATCGACTTCGATCTGCGCGGCTTCGTCCCGGCGGATCGACCATTGGCCACCGCGGACCTCGATCTGCAACGGGTCGCCCAGCGGAGCGCGCGTGACCACCCGGACCTCGATCCCGGGAACCATACCCATCTCGAGCAGGCGTCGCCGAAATGCCCGCGTTCCTTCGACGTTCGCGATCCGTGCCGTGCGACCCAGCGCGATCTCGGCGAGCGACGTCGACATGAGCACCAGCTCTACCAGTATTGAAAATAGTTTTCAATCTCAGATTTCAAGGCGCCCGGCGCCGTTGCCAGCGCATGTGCCCGAGATCGCACAGGCAAGCCGGAAAGTCGCACGTCTGCCCGGCGATGCTACATTGGTTGTCGAGGACCGTAAGAAACTTGTCGTCCACGGGTGGGCCTCACCTCATGTCTATGGACATCGCACAGACGCTACTCCTCAATCAGGGCTTCGAGCCGATCAAGGTCATCTCGTGGCAGCGCGCGATCAGCCTGTTGTTTCTGGGCAAAGTCGAGGTGCTGGAGGAGTATGGCGAGAACATCCACTCGGTGAACCTCATCATCAAGGTTCCCGCGGTCGTTCGCCTCCTGCGCTCGTTCCGTCGCCACGCTCGACCGGTGAAGTTCTCGCGCGTGAACATCTACGCGCGCGACAACTACAAATGTCAGTACTGCGGTCGCAAGGCGTCGATCACTGATCTGACGTACGACCACGTGGTGCCTCGCTCCCAGGGCGGCACGACCGAGTGGACCAACATCGTCACCTGCTGCTACCTCTGCAATCGCAAGAAGGGTGGCCGCACGCCAGACGAGGCAGGCATCAAGCTCCTCGCCAGACCCACTCAGCCTAACTGGGTGCCCGCCGTCGTGATCCGGATCTCTCTGCGCTCCGTGCCCGATGCGTGGCAGGACTATCTGTACTGGACAGGCGAGCTCGATCGCAGTCCGCCATCGACCAGCTGATCGAGAAAGCAAGCAAAGTGATGCGGATCTGTTTTGTCTGCCTCGGCAACATCTGTCGTTCGCCCACCGCAGAGGGTGTCTTTCGCAAGCTGGCACTCGAAGCAGACATCGCGAACAAGCTGACCATCGACAGCGCGGGCACGGGTGCGTGGCACGTGGGGGAGCTGCCCGATCCGCGGTCCCGCACCGCTGCATCGCGGCGCGGCTACGATCTCGAACACCGCGCGCGTCGCTTCGTGGCCGAGGACTTCGAGCGCTTCGACCTCGTGATCGCCATGGATCGCGACAACTACTCCAACTTGGTGACCCTCGCGCGCGACCGGACCCAAGTCCCGATGATTCGGATGCTGCGCTCCTTTGATGGGACTGCAGGCATCGACGCCGAGGTTCCGGATCCGTGGTTCGGTGATGGTGATGGCTTCGAGGAAGTTCTCGATATCTGCGAGCGCGCATGTCGCGGCCTGCTCGAGCACGTCCGCTCGCGCCTGTGATCTGCCGGTCGTCGTCGGGACGGCAGTGGTCTAATAGCTGCGATGCAGGAACCGCTCAAACTTGGCGAGCAAGTGGTCCAGACGATCTACGACGTGCTCGACGTGCTTCGTGTGCGCCCTGGCATGTGGATCGGCGAGCCCTCGGTGACGAGGCTCTCCAGCTTCCTCGCTGGTTTCTCAACCGGACTTCATTGCGCGCAACGATCGCTCGATCAAGAGGCGCCCGCGTTCGCGAGCTTCCACGATTGGATCGCGCAACGCCTCGGTGGTCGAGCGAATCAGGGTTGGCCCGACATGTTGCTCGAGGCCGCAAGCGGCATCGAAGCGGTGGCGTTTGAAAGGTTCTGGTCGGAACTCGATGCCTTTCGTGCGCAGTAGCCCGCATCGATGAGTGGTGGACGGACTTCGACGTTCTCATGCGTGGCCGGCCGAGCCGTTGGTTAGTTAGGTGGTGCCCAGGCCCGCGAACTGCGTCGTCCACCTTTCAATCCAGCACAACCACCTCCACTTTCTCGTCGAGGCGGGCGGCAAGGACACGCTGCGTCTGGGCATGCAGGGACTCGCGATCTCGGCTGCCAAGGCGATCAACCGCGTGTGCAAGCGCAAGGGCAAGGTGTTCGCGTACCGCTACCACGCGACCTCGATCCGCTCGCCCCGGCAGGCGCGCAACGCATTCGTCTATGTTTTGAACAACTGGCGCCGTCACAACGAAGACGAGCGCGCACGTGCGGCTCGGTTCGCCGCGATCGATCCGTACTCGACGGCACGCGCGTTCACGGGCTGGAAGGAAGGCGGCGCGGTGAAGATGCCGCCGGGCTTCGCAACCTTCGCGGCAATGGAGGTCACCGAGCCCAAAACGTGGCTACTCAAGGTCGGATGGGAGAAGGGCGGAGCGATCAGCGCGTTCGTCACGCCCGGGATGATCTAGCTCTTGTTCGCTTCCACACCATCCGACTGCTGCGGTTCTTCCGTTCGCGCTCGGCGAGGTAATGTCCGTCGTCGTCTGAATCCGCTGGCAGCGGTCAAACCTTCGGCACGATGACGTCAAATCCTTCGGCCAATGCCGCCGCAGCGAGCTTCGAATCCGCGGTGATGAAGCGGCGCCGCTTTGGGCGGTCCTCGCACTGGACGAGAGCCGCGGCGAGTTGCATGGCATCAGCGGCTCTGAGGTCGTGCACGGCGAGCGCACGCTCAGCACGATCGCGGATCAAGTCGATCGCGGTGACCTCGTTCCATCGTCGCTCCAGTGCGTCGACACGCCGAATTGCTTCGGGTAGATCAGTTGCATCGAGCAGGCCTTCACGGACCAGGCGGTAAAGCGCCGACACGAGCTCTACCCGGGTGAGAACCCACACGACGGTGCCACGGTGTGCGCGCTGGAGGGCTCGGCACGACCGGCTTCGGGGTTCTTCGACGACTAACGGAACGAGTGCTGACGAATCCCAAAATGTCACCGATCATCTCTACGCGCGCGCAGAAACGAGGCCACTGCATCGCCCTTGACGCGCGGGCCGGGACGGTCGAGCTCCGGCGCGATGCCACCCTTGCCGCGGCGGATCAGACCCTTGCGTTCCAGCTCAGCGAGCTGACCATGCTCGTCCCCGTCCGTGTCAGCCGGTACGAGATCGGCTGCAGGCACGCCTCGCACGAGGATTCGAACACGCTCGCCCCGGCGCGCGAGCGCGACGTAGCGAGATAGCGAATTCTTCACCTTGGACAACGAGGCTATCTTCACATGGCTATTGTAGCTATCTGAGAGTACGAGGCAACAGAGATAGCGTGGCGTCCCGGCGACGGTCGATGTACTCGCCGAGCGCGAGTTGTCACATCATCGCGGCCGTCGCAGTTGGCCCGAGCCTCGCATCGACACCAGTAGCCCGCTCGGCCACCCTTTACGGGCGAATGACCGGCGCGAAGCTCGCGCGCCACGCGAGTCCGTCGCCGCGCTGGCCGAAACGATTGGAACCCCAGCACCACAGCTCCCCGGATTGCTTGCGCGCGCACGTATGATCGGCGCCGACCGCGACATCGGTCCAGTCAACGTCGGCGCTGACCTGGACGGGTACGGTGCTACTGGCACCCGGCACGCCGTCGAACTGGCCATCGGCGTTGTGCGTCGTACCGACGCCAACTTCTCCGCGCATGTTCGTGCCTCAGCACCACAACGTTCCAGGATCGCGGATCCCACAGCCGTGGTAGTCGCCGAGCGCGACATCGCGCCAATCGAGCGCAACGCCGATCTGGACCGGTAACGTGAACGGAGCCGCGACGGTGGTCGGGAAGCCGCCGTCGCGGGTGTCGCCCCAGCACCACAACGATCGATCGTCGAGCACCGCACACACTGCCCGGCCAACGCCCGTGCTGCGCCCGGCGACCACCGCGAGCGAGCCAGCGCGGCTTGCCTGCAGCGTGCCGGAGCTCCCGCCGGCGAACACCGAGAACGGTGCGGCGACGACGAATGCGCGCGGGTCGGCGAGGTGGGC
>JAYVWH010001250.1:0-6120 GCA_043786265.1 Kofleriaceae bacterium
GTTCGCGCAGGCGGCGCAGGGCATCGCCGTCGAGCTGGCCGTTGCCTTTGGCGTAATCGATCAACATGCCGCCCACCATCGGGTGATCGTGCGCGGCGAGCGATGCCGAGGATTCGATCACACCGCGTTCGAGGCGGGCGAGCTCGCCTGAGAGCTTGAGCTCGGTCGCGGCGCGGTCCGCCTGGTAGCGCTTGCGGTAGCTCGTCGCGATCACCTGCGCGGTGACGACCGCGGCAAGCACGATCGGCACGAGGCCGGCGAGCGCGAGCGTCAGCGTGAATCGGCCGCGCAGCTTCACTGCTTGCCCTTGTTCGAGGTCGGCCCACCGAACAGCGACAGGTCGGCGTAGCAAGGCCGGCCGAGCGCATCGAACGCGACGCCGCGCAGGTTCGTGAGGTGCCACATGCGGACGGATCGGAACATCAGCGGGAGGATCGGCAGTCGTGCTCCGAACTCGCGTGCCGCCGCTGCCGGATCGATCGCGCCTGCGGCGAGCTGCGGGGTCAAGTAGTCATCGCCGCCGGCGTTGAATGCGGCGGCCCACCACAGCGCCGGTGCGGTCAGTGGCTCGGCCATCTGGCCGATGAACAGATCGCTCGTGCCCTTCGCCACGCGATCGCGCAGGGTCGCGGCGGGCAGCGCGGTGATCACGGCACCGATGCCAAGCTTGTCGAGGGCGAGCACGACGCGCTCTGCGATCTCGCGGTCATCGGGCCGCGTATCCTCGACGAGGATCTCGAGACGAAGCGATGCGAGCTTGGCGTCCGCCAGCGCAGCGATCCGTTTCTGTGCATCCGCGAGCTGCGCGCGTGCAGCATCGACGTCGCTTGCCCGTCCCTTGGCATCGAGCGCGATCCCGCCGGCCTCGATCGGGACCGGGGTGCGCGTCGGAATCACTCGTTCGCCCGACGTGATCGCGGACAGGCCGCCACGTGCGAGCGCGACGTCGAGCGCATGACGGAACGCCCTGTCACCGACGATGTCGCGGTGCGCACCGCCGAATCCGACGTAGACCAGCAGGGCAGGCGGCCCCTCGACGTCCTCGGTCCGAAACGTAGGCTTGGTGCCGGCGAACGCGGATGCGCCGCGTGCGGAGACGTGGGACTTGCCGGTCTCGAACCGGCGCGCTTCGCCGTCGGGCGTGTCGTACCAGGTCAGCACGAGCTGGTCGACGTACGGGCGACCCGCGAAGTGCTCGTCGAACGCGCGCAGCGTGAGCTTCTTGTGCGCGCGATCGAAGCTGTCCACAGCGTAGGGACCGGTGCCGACCGGACGCTCGCCTGCAGGACGGCCGCCCTTCGTGATGCCGAACTGCGGCAGCGCGAGCTGGAGCAGCAGATCTGGCAGCGGAGCCCGCAACGAGATCACGATGCCGTCGCCGTCGACTTTCAGGCTCGTCATGCCGGTGAGCATCCAGCGCGTCAACGTCCGCTCGCGCTGGATCGACGCGACGACATCGGCCGGTGTCAGCTCGCTGCCATCGTGCAGCTTGACGCCCTTGCGGATCGGGATGAACACCGTGGTGCGCTTCTCGTCGAACGTCGGCTCACCCGCGGCGAGGCTTGGCTGCGGTATGCCCTCGGGGCCGGTCCGGAACAGCGAGTCGTAGACGAGGCCAACGACCGTGAGCTCGGCGTGGGTGCGCGCGTCCGCCGGATCGAGGGATGCGGGGGCTCCAAGCAGCGTTGCCTCGACGCTACCGCCGTAGCGCGGTCGGGTCTCCGCACGCGCTACCGACGCGCACGCGAGCACGACGAGCGCTGCGCGCTTCACTCGAGCCTCCACAGATCGACGCGACTCGCACCTGACAGCCGGACCGCCGCGATCGTGTCGGGGGTACCGTTTCCGTCGACATCTGCGACCGCGACACCGGCGACGCCTCCGGCGGGAAATGCGCGGCGCAGCTTTGCCTGCTTCTTGTCGTCGTCGCCGATCGTCACGATGCGGACCACGTCAGCATCACCGGGTGCGCCGGCGCCAGCGTAGACAAGCTCGGGCTTGCCGTCGCGATCGACGTCGGCGATCTCGAACGCGATGCCGACGCCGGCGTACTCCTGACGACCCGCGGGCTGACAGCCCAGCCCGGCAGCGGCACAGCGCTCGATCGTGATGTCGACCTTGTTCGCGAGCGACAGCTGCGCTCGGATGCGCAGCGGAGCGCCGCTGGGATCGACGAGCTGCGCGCAGTGAATCCCGTAGTGACCATTCGTCGCGTCGCCGAAGAAGTTCCGCCCCGGCGCGAGCTGTGCGGTCTCACCGGGGCATTGCATGAAACCGGGGTCGCTCGGGACGCTCGCGAGCGCACCGCCTTGCCACGTGATGCGTAAGCTGGTCTGCCAGCCCGATGCCGCTGCGGCGAGTACACCGTGGTCGATGACGGCGGTCGCGACGACGTCACGCGGCGGTGCGGGCGCTGGGTCCCCGGTGAACGCGACGCGACCGAGGATGTGCAGCCCCGGCGTCTTCTTGTCTCCGGTGCCGATCGCGATCACCTCGCGTGCGGTCACTGCGTAGAGCTCGGCCTTGCCGTCACCGTCGAGGTCACCTGCGGTCATTGCTGCGAGCGGGCCGCCGAGATCCAATGTTCCGAGCTTGACGAGCTTGTAGCCGAGCTTGATCGGCCTGGGCGCCACGAGCTTGGGAGGGCGCGCGAGGATCGCGGCGTCAACCTTGGCGTGGATCTCCGCGAGCAAGTCGTGGATGAAGCCCGGCGGCTCCACGACAACCTCGGCCCCGACGCCCACGGAAGGCGCGGTGACGAGACACGTCACGACCGCAGCCGCGCGCAGATTCAATCGCTGTAGTCCTCGGTCACCGACGACGGCTCGGTTTGCTCGCCCGGCATCGGCGCCGTCTCGGTGGGCTCGGTGCCCTCGACGAACACCTCGTTGATCGTCGTGCCCTTCGGCGCACCCTGTGGTGCGAGCAGGCCAGTCTCCCTGTCGATCACGCGCTCGACGACTTTCGCCGGACGCGGGAACTGCTTGGCCTGCAAGTTCATCGTCTTGACGACATCGACGAACACGGGAACCGCGGTGGTGCCACCGGTCTCCTTGCCACCCATCGGGTGGTTGTCGTCGTAACCGATCCACACGCCGATCACGTAGTCGGGCGTGAAGCCGATGAACCAGGTGTCGCGTGCTTCGTTCGACGTGCCGGTCTTTCCGGCGATCGGGATCTTGAGCACGGCGGCCTTCGCGGCCGTGCCCTCCTGCACGACGGACGTCATCATGTTCGTCACGACGTACGCGACCTCGGGGCGCAGCGCCTGCGTGCCCTGGGTGACCGGCGTGGCCTTGCCGTCGATCGCCTCGACGAAGCGCGGCGCCGCCACGATGCCCTGCGAGGCGAGCGTGGCAAACCCGTTGACCATCTCGAGGGGCGTGACCACGCCCGAGCCAAGCGCGAGCGACATCTCCTTGGGCAGCTCGCTCACGACGCCCATCTTGTTCGCCATCGCGGCGACGGCATCTGGCGTCATGTCGTGAGTGAGGTGAATCGACACGGTGTTGATCGATTTCGCGAGTGCGTGGCGCAGCAGGACCGGGCCCTCGAACTTGCCGGACTCGTAGTTCTTCGGCTTCCACAGGTCGAAGACTTCCGGTGCGTCGTTGACCTTGGACGCCGGCGTGTAGCGACCGCTATCGATTGCCGTCGTGTACACGAACGCCTTGAAGCTCGAGCCCGGCTGGCGCTTGGCCATGATCGCGCGGTTGAAGCCAGCAACCTTCGACGAGTAGCCGCCGACGATCGCGCGGACCTTGCGCGTCTTGACGTCCATCACGATCACCGCGCCCTCGGGGCCCGGTGCGAACGCGACGCGATGTTGTGTGTGTTTGGCCGCGATTTTGTCCTTGGCGTCGTCGTCTTCACCTTCGGCGGGCTTGGGCGGCGGCAATGCGAGGCGGACCTCGAGCACGTCACCCACCTTGAACCGCTCGCTCGGTGTCTTGGTCTTGCCGTCTGCGTCGGGCGGGATGAACCGCACGTCCTCGGCCGTGCCGGTGATCAGCGAGGCCTGCCAGTTGCCGAGGTCGACGACGAGCTCGTTGTCGGCGTCGTGGATCGCCGTCACGACACCGTCGTAGAGCTCCTTCGCCTTCGGGCCGCCGGTCGGCAACCGCTTCGCGAGCTTGGCGACCTCGCCCTCGACGTTATCGACGTGCCGCTGCGCGCGACCCACCTTGTGACGGGCATCGACCCCGCGCAGGCCGACCTGCAGCGCCTTCTGCGCCGCGAGCTGCAGCCCCGGGTCGAGCGTCGTGCGTACGACCGAGCCTGCAGTATCGAGCGCCTTCTCGCTCCCCTTGAGCGTGACGAGCTCTTTCTTCACGAGGTCGACCCACTCCGGTGCGGAGCCGAGCTCGGGGAACGGTGTCCTGACGATCTTGATCGGCTCGTTGATCCACTTCGCCGCCTCTGGCTGCGCGAGCTTCTTGATCTTGACCAGCTGATTCAGCACGTAGATCTGGCGATCTTTCACGCGTTGCGGATTCTTGAACAGCGCCTTGGACAGCGTCTCGGGCTCCTTGGGCAAGCTCGCGAGCACCGCGGCCTCGCCGGGATTGAGCTGGCCGACGTGTTTGCCAAAGTAGAACAGCGACGCTTCCTCGACGCCGTAGCGGCCCGCGCCGAAATAGATCTCGTTGAGATACAGGGTCATGATCTCCTGCTTCGTCAGCGACTTTTCGAGCCGGCGGGCAAGGATGATCTCCTGGATCTTGCGGCGGAACGATCGCTCCGGCGTCAGCAGCAGGTTCTTCACGACCTGCTGCGTGATCGTCGAGGCCCCCTGCGTCTTCTTTCCGGCTTTTAGGTTCGCGAAGAACGCGCGTGCCATGCCGACGTAGTCGATGCCGGCGTGCGTCCAGAACGAGTTGTCCTCTGCGGCGACGAACGAGTCGACGACGATCGGCGCGATCTTGTCGTAGGTGACGTAGGTCCGGCGCTGCGTGTAGATCTCGCCGATGCGGCGATCGTTGGCGTCGAGGATCGTGGTGACCTGCGCCGGCCGGTAGTCGGCGAGCTTGGTGATGTTCGGCAGCTTGGGATCGCGGCCGTACATCCAGAACGTGAACGCGACGGTGACCGTGACGAGAGCCAGGCCGACAAGACCGGCGATCGCGCCCCACTTGAGAATCGAGACCCACACCTTGCGCGGCGGCCGCTGCTTACCGCCCTTGCCCCCAGCACGGGACGCCTTCGCGGGGGCCTGGCCATGCTTCTGCTGGGTCTGCGGGCCGCCGGCTGGTTGCTGCGATGCGGTCCACATTCTCAGTGTCTTCCCCGCGGATTCGCCCATGTGCGCGAGTTAGTGCAACTCGGATACCCAGCGCAAACGTGCATGCGGACTGATCATCCCAGCTGTGCGTCCCGTTTGCCACACGAGGTGTGTCAGGAGATCCGCAGAGCGTGGGGTCACGGGCGGAACGGCTGTTCGTCTTTGCCGCGGATGGGAGTGGCGAGCCGGCGAGCGACCGCTTCCTTTTCGTCAGTGGTCAGGCGGCGCACGTAGACGCCGGCGGCATCGATGCTGCGCGCACCGAAGAAGCCCTCGGATACCGCGTACTCGACCTCGATGATCATGTACGGGTCCTCGCCGATCCACATCAGCTCGTGTTTGCGGGGGATGCCCACCCACGACGATAGCGTGAATTTGTCGCGCGACCCGTCGTCGTTGAGGACGACCATCGTGATGCGTTCTGTCGCCGTCACGGCGTGAACCCTAGCACGTCGAGCATGTCGTAACGACCCGGCGGTTTCCCGACGGCCCACGCGGCTGCCCGCAGGGCTCCGGCGGCGAAGATCGTCCGCGATGTGGCGCGATGGGCAATCTCCACCCGCTCGGCCTCCCCAAAGAAGTAGGCGACGTGCTCGCCGATGACATCGCCACCGCGCACGGTCGACACGCCGATCTCGCCGCGCGGCCTGGGGCCGACGTCGCCATCGCGGGTGTGTCGCTTGACCTGGTCGTAGTCGACGCCGTGACCGGCCGCGATCGAGCGAGCGATCGCCAGGGCGGTGCCCGATGGTGCATCGCGCTTGTTGTGATGGTGCGTCTCGACGACCTCGGCATCCCAGTCGGGACCGAGCACGCGCGCGGCTTGGCGGACCAGCCCG
>JAYVWH010001251.1:0-3613 GCA_043786265.1 Kofleriaceae bacterium
GGGCTCGACGAGATCAGCGACTTGATCGCGAGGTGGAGACCGATGCCACCCGCGACCGTGAGCAGGCACAGATCGACGAGGAAGTGATCCACCTGGATCACGTGCGCCCACGCGGCACTCGGACCGATCAGGTGATCGGCAACGATGCGAACAACGGCCAGGCCGATGTAGCCGAGCAGGAACGTCGGGAATGCGTCGAGGATGCTCTTGCGCACGCTGATCGGGCCGCCCTCGCGCCGCATCAGCGACAGGATCACGAGCAGTGGTGCGAGTAGCAGGATGCGCGCTGACTTCGATGCCGCGGCCATCACTTCACCCGACCCACCCATCTGCGCCCCGACCGCGATCGCGCTCGACAGATCGTTCACCGCGAGACCGCTCCACAGCCCGGCCATCGACGAGCTCAGGCCGACCATCGCCGCGATCGGCCGGAAGATGATCAGCGCGACGACGCTAAACATGAACACGACCGCGATCGCGAGTCCCTGTTCCTGCCGGTGCGCCTTCGCGATCGGTGCGATGCCGTTGACCGCGGATGCACCGCAGATCATCGTGCCGCCGGCCAGGAGATCCGCCAGCGGCCGGCGCACGCCCATCATCACCCCGAGCGAGTGCGCGACGAAGAACGTGCTCGGCAGAGAGGCCGCAGCGACGCTTCCGATGAGCAGCACGTCGCTACCGCGGAAGAAGCCGGTCTGGACCTTCAGCCCATCAGGATGATGCCGAGCCGGAGGACCCACTTGCCGGTGTAGCGCAGCCCCGACGCGTAGCGGTCCGGTTCGCGATCCGGCCCCGGCAACACGAGTCCGATGGCGCGACCGATCGGTGTGTTGAGGATCAGCGCGCCGATGACGAGCGCGAGCAAGATGTCCGAGACGAATGGCGAACGCGGCAGCACCCGTGCGAGCCCGAGCGCACCGCCGCCAACGACCGCCGCCAGCCCGAGGCCGGGAAGATCACTGCGCGCGGGTAACCACTGAGGAAGGCGCAACTCCACCGCGTGATAACACGCGCCTCAGGGAAGCTGCAGGCCTGGCCGGACCGCCGTGGCGCTGCGCAGGACGATCTGCGGCGCAAACGGCTCGTAGCTCGTCGCGATGCCTCCGTGATCGTCGGAGACCTCGAGCTTGGCGGTGCCTCGGATCGTGAAGCCGCCACCGATGCCCTCCCACGAGGACACGGGCGGCAAGTCGGCGGGCGAGCACACATGGGCCAAGCCTTGGCGATCGGTCCTGACCGGCCGGGTTCGGTACTCGTCAGTGCCCATGTTCTCTTCGCTGGCCTGCGCCCGGACCTGCCTGCTCACGACCAGATGCGCTCCCGCGACCGGCGCGTGCTGCTCGTCGATCACGCGGATGCGCACCGCCAGCCTGCAGCTCCCCGCCGGCCGAACCACGTGCGTGCCCGGCGCGCCATAGGCGCCACGCACGTTCTCGACGTCGTAGTGTACCGAAGCTCCCGCACAGCCGGCGAGGAGCAGCACCGCGCACAGCTGCCGCATCAGAGTGTGTGACTCGCGCAGCAGCCGCCGCGTTGCCCGTTGGCTTGGCCACTTCGTTGCGTATATACGATGTCGTCGATACCGCGTTGGAACCGGTCGTGGAAGCCGAGGGCAAAGCGTGGCTGCAAGAGACTCGCGACGCGATCGGCGAATACAACGAGCTCGTCGCGAACCGCGGATTGTTCGGTGACGGTCGGCGCAAGTTCTGATCTCGCGGTCACCGACTGCCTCTCGCATCGTGTTGAAATGGCAGCACTGCCGCCATTTATATGGTAAAAATGGCAGTATGATTGCCAGAATGCTGCGCCCGCCCAAGGGCAGCTTCATCCTGCTCGGCCCCCGTGGGACGGGCAAGTCCACATGGGTCGCCTCGACCGTCGAGAAGTCGATCACGATCGATCTACTGTCCGAACGAACGTTCGTCGAGCTTGCGGGTCACGCCGATCGAATCGAGGCGATGGCAGACGCGCAGCGCTGCAACACGATCATCATCGACGAGGTCCAGAAACTGCCGGCGCTTCTCGACGAGGTTCACCGCCTCATCGAGAAGCGTGGATTCCGTTTCATCCTGACGGGATCGAGCGCCCGCAAACTGCGGCGCGGTGGCGCGAACTTGCTCGCGGGTCGCGCGCGCACACTGACGATGCACCCGTTCACGCCAGCCGAGCTGGGCGAGCAGTTCGACATCAAGCACGCGCTCAAGTTCGGGCTCCTGCCATCGGCGTGGGTAGACGACGATCCAGCCGGCTATCTGGCGGGCTACGTCGGTGCGTATCTCCGCGAGGAGGTGCAGCAGGAAGCACTCGTTCGCAACCTTGCCGGCTTCCGCCGCTTTCTCGAGGCCGCTACGTTCTCGCAGGGCAGCGTGCTGAATGTCGTCGCGGTGTCCGCGGACTGTGGAGTCAACCGCAAGACTGTCGAGACCCACTTCGATCTTCTCGAGGATCTGCTGATCGCGACGCGCATCCCGGTGTTTACGCGACGTGCGCGCAGAAAACTGACCGCTCATCCGAAGTTCTACTTCTTCGACGCGGGCGTGTTCCGTGCCCTGCGACCCCGCGGACCACTCGACACCGCCGACGAGATCGATGGGCCCGCTCTCGAGACCCTGGTGATGCAGACCCTGCGCGCCGAGAACACCAACCACGGGCTTGGCTACGACATGTACTTCTGGCGGACCCGCGAGGGGAAGGAAGTCGACTTCGTCCTCTACGGCGAGCGAGGATTGCATGCGATCGAGGTCAAGCGCTCGGCGCGGTTCAGCGAGACCGATCTCGACGCCCTGCAGTTGTTCTGTTCCGACTACCCGGAAGCCCGCGGGTGGCTGTTCTATGGCGGCACGAAGCGCTACCGTTATGGGGCGATCGAGGTGCTGCCGGTGATCGATGCCCTGCCCTCGCTGGCCACGCTCCTGAATGGCCACGTCCGCATGGCGGGCCGAAAAAAACTAAGGGTGCTTTCTCCGGACCGCCGAGCTCTACATGCAGGTCAAAAAACTGCCTCCGCGTCTTTCGTTTCCTCACTTCGCGCTACGGACGTCGCGTAGCTGCGTGAGGCGATGAGCACGGTCGCCGGCGCCTTTGGCACAATCGCGTTCCCGAGCTCCAAGCAGCTTGCGGCGTGGATCGCAGACGTCACGCAAGAGATCGATGCCGCCGTGCTCCAGGAGCTTGGTGACGCCGGGTACGGGGCCTCCGTTGGCGAATTCTTCGAGCGGCCACATGCCGGGAGCGATCTCCGCTCTTTGACCATCGAGGGAAAAACCGCTTCGCTGAACCTGAGCGAAAATTTCGTCGACGGTGGTCTCGACGTTCTGGCCGCCGTGGCAGCTGCGGCACGGCATCGGGCGAAGGGGCGCTTGGCCGTCTTCGTCGGCCAGGTCGTCACCCACGAGATGAAACTCGAGGATGGTCGCGCGACCGTGCGCAAGACCCGCGGAAGGTCACTCCTGAAAAACGAGGAGGCGTTCGCGAGCTTCATGAGGCGGAACGTGGCTCACCTGGCGGCACCTTCGACACAGCTGCCGGCCCCACGAATCGCGACGACGCCGTGGACGGTGGACGTGAGGTACACCGCGAGCGCTTCGCCTCAGAGCGTCGACGTCGTCGTCAG
>JAYVWH010001252.1:0-2873 GCA_043786265.1 Kofleriaceae bacterium
GGTGCGTGCGACCTTGAACGCGAGGAGTGCGGCTGCCACCGCGAGCACGGCGGGATAGATGATCGTGCGGGCGCGCAGCATGTGCCGCGGTTTGCCGGCGAGCTCGTCGCCAGACGTATAGCGGATGAGGCCGCGCTTCCGCCGGAGCTTGTCCATCACGTCGTCGCACGCATCGATGCACTGCGCACAGCCGACGCACTCCATCTGGAGGCCGTCGCGAATGTCGATGCCCGTCGGACACACGGATACGCATGCGCCGCAGTCGACGCAGTCACCTGTCGTCTTGATGACGGGGAGCTTCTTCTTCCTCTTGCCGCGCGGTTCGCCGCGATCGGTGTCGTAACCGACGACGAGTGATTGATCGTCGAGCAGGACCGACTGCAGCCGCCCGTACGGACACGCGACGATGCACATCTGTTCGCGAAACCAGCCGAAGTCGAACAAAATCAGCCCGCTGACTCCCGCGACGATCCAAAATCCGACGGGGTGTTCGAGCGGTGAGCGAAATACCCAGGTCTCGAGCCGGTCGGTCCCGACGAAGTAGGCAAGGAAGATGTTCGCAAGCGCGAACGATAGAGCGGCAAACAGCACCCACTTGACGAGCTTGCGCGCAGGGCTCGTGCGCTGACCGCGATGCCCTTCGAGCCAACGCTCGATCGGGCGGAACACGAGCTCGAGGTAGATCGTCTGGGGGCAGCCCCAGCCGCACCACACCCGGCCCCACAACGCGGTGACCAGGAACACGGCGAAGGCGACGATGATGCCGGCGAGAGCGAGCATGAAACCGTCGCTCGGCCGGAACACGGCGCCAAACAGATCGAGCTGGCGGTCGACGAGGTCGATCAAAAAGGCTGGGCGTCCTCCGATCCGGATCCGCGGCAACAGTACGAACAGCACAACCAGTGCGTAGCCGACCACGCGACGGCGCCGCAGAAACCGGCCGTCCGCGAGCTTCGGCTGGATCCAGTGCCGGCTTCCGTCGCGATTGAGCGTCGACAGCACCTCACCGGGCGCGGCGTTCATGGCTCGCCCTTGAACCGCTCGACCGGGAGCCCCTGCGGTGGCTTGCCGGGAACGTTCGTGCCGCGGAGCGTGATGACGAAGGCGGCAGCAGCGAGGACATCAGTGGCGGCCATCTGCTCACGCCACGCGAGCATTGCGGTTCCCGGCGCGCCGTTGCCCACGGTGTTGTAGATGTCCATGCGCGTCACGCCATGGATCTGGAACGCATCGGTGAGGTTGGGGCCGATCAGCCCGTGGCCGTCCTCGGTGTGGCAGCTGGCACACCGCGTCTTGAAGATCTTGCGGCCCTGGTCGACGGTCTTGGGGTCGTGCGACTCGCGGGTCAGGATCGCCTCGTTGACGTTCGCTGCCTCGTCGGCCTCGCGCTGGGACTTGCTCGCGTTGTACTCGGCGAGGTCTGCTTGGTAGTGCGCCTCCGGCGTCGAGCCCCAGGGCGCGACGTGGAACCATACCCAGTACCCGGCGGCGAACACGATCGATCCCCAGAAGATGGCGAGCCACCAGCCGGGCATCGGGTTGTCGTACTCCTGGATGCCGTCATAGGCGTGGTCCATCAGCGGCGGCTCTCCGACTGCGTTCTCGACGAAGCCCGACTCTGCGGTCCCGATGGGAATCGGCGGTGTCACAGGCGGTCTCCGGCGTCGTCGGCCAGTGGGAGCTGGGCAGCGGCTGCATGCTCGACGGCTCGGCGCTTTCCACCGTGGCGAACGGCGACCGCGGCGAATACGGCGAGGAACAACACGAGCGCGAGCTCGGCGTAGTGGGACGGTGTCAACGCGGACACCCATTCGGAGAATCTGATCACAGGGTACCTCCTTGCGTGCTGGCGCGGATGTCGACGCCGAGCCGCTGCATGTAAGCGATGAGCGCCATCACTTCCTTGCTCTCCATTCCGGCGGGGCCACCCTGCGTGCGCAGCTGCGTCGCAAGTTCAACGGCCTGAGCGCGCGCCATCTGCGCGCCGTCGTGTAACGCCTGGCCATATGGCACGCCGAGCATTGCCATCGCGTCGATGCGGGGTTGGATATCGCCCCACGGAATCTCGTCGCGCAGCAGATGCGGATAGCTCGGCATGATCGAGCCTGGCGACGTGTTCCGTGGATTCTGGAAGTGCCGCAGATGCCACAGCTCATCGCGCCGGCCGCCTTCGCGCGCGAGGTCTGGACCGGTACGCTTGCTGCCCCACTGGAATGGATGGTCGTAGACGAACTCGCCGGGGCGCGAGTACTCGGCTGGCTTGCCGTTGAGACCGTACCGGACCGTCTCGTCGAGGAACGGCCGCACCATCTGCGAGTGGCAGTTGTAGCAACCCTCGCGGATGTAGATGTCGCGCCCGTACAGCTCGAGCGGGGTATACGGCTTCACCGTCGCGATCCGCGGCACGTTGTCACCGATGAGGAACGTCGGCAGGATCTCGAACAGAGACGCGACGACAATCGCGAGCGTCACGAGCACGGTGAACATCGCGGGAAGCCCTTCCCACTTGCGGTGCCAATACTTCGGTTTCTGTGCCTTCGCGGGCACCTTTTGTTCGCGCACCATCGGCGGCACGCTGACTTCGATGTCCTCGTAGGTCGCCGGTCGCGACTGCCACGTGCGGTAGATGTTGTAGGCACCGATGCCCAGGCCGACGATGTAGAGCGCACCGCCGACGGCACGCATCCAGTACATCGGCACGACGCGGGTGACCGTCTCGAGAAAGTCAGGGTATTGCAGGCGCCCCGTATGGTCGAACGCGCGCCACATGAGGCCTTCCGTGATCCCCGCGGCCCACATCGCAACGACGTAGATCACGATGCCGATCGTCGCGACCCAGAAGTGCGTCGTCGCGAGCTTCTTCGAGTAAAGCG
>JAYVWH010001253.1:0-3772 GCA_043786265.1 Kofleriaceae bacterium
CATTGAAGACCCAGCTGCAGTTCGCGTCGCGTCTCTTGTCGTGCGCCAGCTCCGCGGGCCTGCTGAAAGGCAATCGCGATCCGCGCGAGGTGGTGGCGCCGCGTGTACCCGATGCCGCGCTCGAATACATCCTCTACACACTACGCTCGCTCCGCTTCGACGGCAGCCTCATCAAGAATCCGTACCTGGCCAGCCTCGGCCTGGTCGGCGGTCACCTCGCCGATCGCTTGCGTGCGATCCGGACGATCGAGTTCCGCCAGGTCGGCGACGTCCACGAATTCGACTGGCGCTACCCTGATCTCGAGACATGGGCCGCCGCCGAGCTCGATCTGACGGCGGCACGGGCCGTACCGCCGACAACACCGACCGCGCAGGTGCACCAGTGACCGTCCCGCGCACGCAACTCGACGATGCTTTCGAAGCGCTCGAGCGGGACCTCGTTCACGAGGATGGCCCGCGCATCAGCACGATGCGAAACTATCGCTACGCCATCGTTCCCTACGACCCCGTCGACGAGTTCAAGCTGCGCGAGCACGTCCAGGACCTGGTCGGCTCGCTCACGGCGTCTGGCTGGGTGGTGCTGACGTTGTCACTGCACAAGCTCCTCCTGCAGCGCGTCCGCGCGCTCGGCGACGACGTCGTCCATCGCCTGATCGAGGCCGAACGCGCCGCGGCGACGGTCTCGCCCGAGCGCGGCATCAACTACCTGCGAACCAAGCTCGGCCGTGAGCTCGACGGCGTCACTGGAATCGCCGCCGACGTGTCGCGCGAGATCCTCGCTTTCACCGACGCTCACCCCGACAAGGCCGAGCGCACCCTCGTGCTCATCGGCCGCGCTGGCGCGCTGTATCCATTCTTCCGGGTCTCCGCTCTGCTCAAGCACGTCGACGGGAAGACCCGCAATGTTCCGGTGGTCCTGCTGTACCCAGGCGAACGCAAGGGCGACGCGGGCCTGTCGTTCATGGGCGAGCTCGATCCCGATCGCGACTATCGCCCGCGCATATATCCGTAAAGGCCCATGATGAAGCTCCGCGAACTCTTTCAGTCCGATGTCACCCGCGACATCCCGCCGGTCGTGTACTTCCACGAGCAGTCGCCGGCGAAGCTGGAGGCCGAGGTTGGCGAGTACATCATCACCGGCGGATTCCCGCCGGAGCACCCACACCACCAGCGCGTGCCGAGCGGCATCCACGAGCAGTACGTCCGGCTGCTTCACGGCATCAGCAGCGAGATCGACAAGCCGGGCGGCCCCGAGCTGCCGGCGTCGTGGATCTCCGGATTCTACGGCTCGGGTAAGTCGAGCTTCGCCAAGCTGCTCGGGCTCGCGCTCGACGGTATCGCGTTGCCGAGCAAGAAGTCGCTGGCCGAGGCGCTGCTCGGTCGCGATACCTCGCCGCTGTCCAAGCAACTCCGCGACGCGTACACCAAGCTGCGCACGAAGGTCGATCCCATCGCGGTGGTGTTCGACATCGGCGCGGCGTCCCGCGGCAACGAGCACATCCACACCGCCGCCGTACGTAAGCTCCAAGAGAAGCTCCTCTATTGCGGCGATCCCCACGTCGCCGAGATGGAGCTCAAGCTCGAGCGTGAGAAGCAGTGGAAGCGGTTCGAGACCGCCGCGGAGAAAGCACTTGGGCGCCCGTGGGCCGAGGCTCGAAGCGGGGCGATGGCGGACGACGATTTCTCGGTCGTGATGGCCGAGCTGTTTCCCGAGAAGTACCAGGATCCGATGTCCTGGCTTGCTAGCCGCGCCGGAACATTTTCGTACACGGCGTCGGCCGAGGAGTCCGTCAAGGCAATCGCTGACATGCTGCGGTTCCGTGCCGACAAGGCGACGTTGTTCATCGTCATCGACGAGGTGTCGCAGTACGTGCATCAGGACAACGGCCGCATGCTCGCGCTGCAGTCGTTCGTGTCCGACCTCGGCTCACGTCTCAAGGGCAAGGTCTGGCTGCTTGTCACCGGCCAGCAGAAGCTCGAGGACGGCGGCGACGCGAGCATCCTTGGCAAGCTCAAGGATCGGTTCCCCGAGAAGCTTCGCGTACACCTCGCCGTCACCAACATCCGCGACGTCGTCCATAAGCGACTCCTGTCGAAGAGCTCCGCCGGAGCGGCCGAGCTCCGGAAACGGTTCCAGACCCACCGCAGCGATCTGCGGCTGTTCGCCTACGATGGCGACGCAATCACCGAAGACGACTTCGTCGACGTCTACCCGCTGCTGCCTGGGCACATCGATCTGATCCTGCAGATCACCAGCGCGCTGCGTGTGCGGTCGAGCCGCAGCCAGGGCGACGATCAGGCGATCCGCGGCCTGCTCCAGCTACTCGGCGAGCTGTTCCGCGGCCAGCGACTCGCCGACAACGAGATCGGCGCGCTTGTCACGCTCGATCAGATCTACGAGGTCCAGCAGACCGCGCTCGACGCCGACGTCCAAGCGAGTATGGACCGCATCCTGCGCCACTGCGCCAAGCACGACCTGCCGTTGGCCGCCCGCGCCGCGCGCGCGGTGGCGCTGCTCGAGCTGATCCAGGAGAAGGTCCCTACCGACGCACGCCTGGTCGCGGCATGTCTCTACGATTGCCTCGACCTCGGCAACAACCGCGCGCCCGTGCAGGAGGCACTCGAGGAGCTGCGTCGCGCGAATCTGCTCGGCTATTCGGAGAAGCTCGGCTACAAGCTGCAGTCGTCATCGGGCGAGGAGTGGGAGCGCGAGCGTCGTGACCTCGTGATCCCGCCCGAGCAGCGCGGCGAGCTGATCCAGGAGCGGCTGAAGCAGCTCGTGTCCACGCCGGACAAGCCCACGCTCGAGGGTCGTCCGTTCCCGTGGCTCGCGCTGTATTCCGACGGCCGTCGGGTCGCTGACGCTCGTCTCCAAGATCCGCGCGACCCCGCCGCGATCACCGTCGACTTCCGGTTCCTCACCGCTGCCGACGAGCGCGACCAGACCACCTGGGTCAACCGCTCCAGCGAGGACGGACTCAAACATCGACTGGTATGGGTGGTCGGCGATACCGACGAGCTCGACAACGCGGCGCGCGAGCTCGGCAGGTCGGCCGCGATGGTGAAGCGTTACGAGGGGCGGAGCGAATCGCTGCCCACCGAGCGGCGCCGCCTGCTGTTCGAGGAGAAGACCCGCCAGGAGGAGGCCGAGACCAAGCTCGGCCGCGCGGTCGACGCTGCATGGATGGCGGGCGTCTTGTACTTCCGCGGCAAGCCGACCGAGCCACGCGAGCTTGGCGGAGCAGCCGCGCCGGTGCTCGCTCGCGCATCCGAGCGCGCCTTGCGCGATCTGTTTCCGCACTTCATCGCTACCCGTGTGTCCAACGCCGAGGTCATGCAGCTCATCGAGCTCGAGCTCAACGCGCCGTCCCCGAAGTTCATCGGCGAGCTAGGCTTACTCGAGTCCGAGCGCGGCAAGTATGTGCCCACGTGCAGCGGCGTCGTGCCGCGGCGCGTGCTCGAGCACATCACAAGCGACGGCGGTGCGACCGGTGCCACGCTGTACTCCCACTTCGGCGGTCCGCCGTACGGCTACGCGCCCGAGGTCGTACGCGCCTGCATCGCCGGACTCCTGCGCGGCAGCAAGATCCGCATCCGATCCGAGGCCGGCGACAAGATCTCGGCGGTGCGCGACTCCGGCGTGCGTGACGTGCTCGAGAAGGAGCGCGGCTTCAAGAACGCCACGATCTATCCTGTCGGCGACGACACTGTCGGCCTCAAGGGTCGGGCCCGCATCTGCAAGTTCTTCGAAGAACGGCTGGGCATCAAGCTC
>JAYVWH010001254.1:0-7604 GCA_043786265.1 Kofleriaceae bacterium
GGCTCTCGGGCAGGACCGGGATGCACCTGTCGACGACCGTGATGATCGTCGTCGGGTCTGGCCTCGTCCTGATGTCGGCGGCCGTGCTCGCGCTACGTCGTCAAATCACGATGCCGGCGCAGACTGACGCGAGCGCGCCGACCGAGCCGGCTACTGAAGCCAGCCTCAACACGACCGAAACGACCGATGCGGCGGTCGGCGACGCAGCGACCGCCACGCCGCGCGAGCTGCATCCCGTCGCGGTTGCGATCGTCGATCGCGAGGTCGCCCGAGCGACCAATCGTCGCGCGATCCTCGGGTAATCGCAGGGTTTCCTCGACGCAGATCGAGCTGGATCGCAGGGCCCTCTGTGGTAGCGTCCGCGCCATGCGACCTGGGTGTGTGCTTCTGGTAGCGGTGATGATGGTGGCGGCGTGCGGTGGTGCCGGCGTGAAGCCGACCACGAGCCAGTGCACGGGCGATAACGCCGATCCGGACGCGTGCCTCGCGGTCGTGAACGACAAGCTCGCAGGCAAGGACGAAGCCGGTGCACGCGAGTACGTCGAGAAGCTCGTTCTCTCGGTCAGCACGGCACCTGCATGCCTACGCGATCACGAAGCGCCGGGCTGCTTCGCCGGTGTCGTCGCGCTGCTACGCGAGCACCCGATCGGACTGCTCGCCGAGTACGACCTCTCCGATGACATTCTGAACATGGTCCCGCGCTGGACCGGCTCCGAGGAGACGGGCCCGCGAATGCAAGCGCGCCTCGCACTCCACGGAATGTGCGTAGTTCCCGGCAAGAATCCGGTCGCGCAGCAGCGCGCGTGCATCGTGCTGGGCGATCTCGTCGCCGACGAGCGCATGAAGCGGTGCGGTCCCGAGTGCGACGCGAGCGATCCGCAGAAGATTCCGGGCTGGTCGACCAAGGACGTGATCGATGGCTACGCAGCCGCCTGTAAGGTCGACACATCGCGCGTCCCCGCTGACGTCTACGCGGTGTTTGCCGACCTGATCGCGAAGACGTACAAGGTCAGCGGCGGCAAGCCCGTGTGTGGCATCAAAGCGTCGCCGGAGCGCGGTGCTTCGATCCCCGACGCCCTCGCGAACGCCGATCGCATCCGCACCGACATGCGCGCGCGCGAAGCGAGTGCGATCTCGGCTGCGAAGCGCGAGACGGAGCGCATGAAGGCGATGGAGAAGAGCAAGGTCGAGGCGGCCGCCCGCGCCGCTGCCGCCGAGGAAGCCGCGTTCCGCAAGGACATAATCGAGGCGATTCACCGCAGTGATTGGCCGACGACGTTCGGCCTTCTGACCAAGCGTCGCGGCAGCTCCGTCGACAACACCGTCGCAACCGCCATCAACGGGATCTGGGATCCGTTCACGGAGTGGGCGATCGGCCAGAACGGCGTCTCTGCCGCGTACCTCGATCTGTCCTCGCGGCTCGCTCTCGGACCGAAGAACCACGCGATCCGCGTCTCGCTCGCGACGTTCCGCGACCGTGCACTCGTCGAAGCAAAGAAGACCGGCAAGCTGGCCCGTGGCGTCGGTGGCGTGTGGCTGCGCGCCGCGGTCGCTGCCCGCATTGCCGGCCCCACAGGCCCCGACGAGCAGGCCGCAGCGACCGCAGCGTGGGGCAAGCTCGTCGGGAGCGCGCGCACGTCGCTCCAGGTCGAGGCGCTCGCCCCCGCGTGCGCGCCGCTGATTCGCGCGTCCGCCGCGGGTGGTCGGACCGTGAAGGCGAAGTCGACGCTGCAGTGCACACTCGAGCCCGAGCGCTCGTTCACGGCGAAGGAGCCGTTCAAGGTCAAGCAGCACGTCGTCGGTGCCGAGGGCGAGAAAGACATCGATCAAGAGACGATGGTCGACGTCAACCACCGCACCTACAAGGTCGTCGTGCACGGCGTGCTCGCCGTCTACGCGGGCGCTCCGCGCCAGGCTGTACCGATCGACTTCGATGAGATCGTCGACGACATCGACGGTAGCGACACCCGCAAGTTCGACGTTGCCCTCGCCGCCGCGAAGGACATGATCACCAAGGCCACCGTCAGCGCGATCGAATCTGCCGACGCAACGAAGGCCTACGCGGCGGGCCTCGCCGCGGTCAAGAACGGTCGCAAGGAAGCCGCGGAGAACCAGCTCGTGATCCACGGCGTCCTCGCTGGTTCGAGCCCCGAGCTCGACGAGCTGATGACTGGCTACGGCGTCTCGTTCGGAGAGCTGCTACCGCAGTAGCGCGAAAGGAGAGCCGATAGTCTGCGTGCGCGATCAGCCGGGGAGTTGGAAAGTGAATCGGAGCTAGCTCTTACGCTTCGGGGCGCGCTTCTTCGGTAGCGAATCGCGCAGCGCTTGCTTGAGCTCGTCGAGCTCGCGGCGCATCGATGCAACATCATCGGACTGAGTCGTCGGGATCGCGGGCTTGGACCGACGGCTCGGCGGCCCGCCATGATCGTCGGCATCGCTGCGCGAGTCGGCGCGTTTGCTGCGCGACGGCATCTCGTCGTCGCTCGGCTGCGGCTCGGCCGGCATCGGACCGGTCGGATACGGCGGTGGCGGCGCGGCATACCCGCCGTACTGTGGATACGGATTTGCGCCGAACGGTGATCCCATCCACATTCGGGACAGCGCGTCGGTCGCGGCCATCGGCAGCTGCGTGATCGCGTTGTAGCCAGGGATCGCCGAGATCCCGCGCTTGGCCTGCAGGTACACATCAAGTGCACCGGTGACGTAGCGGCTGAAGAACTCCGCGAGCGAATCGTCGGAGAGGCGAATCATTTGCGTGAGCAGCTGGACCGGCAAGAATTTGGCAGCGTTGCCGGTCTCGAGCACGAGCTGGGTCAGCGTGGCCTGCGTCAGATCCTCGCCGGTCTGTGCGTCGACGATGCGCAGATCGGACCCGCGCCGGATCTTCTGGGCGAGCTCGTCGAGCGTGACGTACCGGCTATCGCTCGTGTCGTAGAGCCGCCGGTTGCCGTACTTCTTGATGAGAACCATCGCCACGGACGGACCTTACCGGGCATGTTCGCTGCAGTGCAAGTGGACTTTTTGCTGCACCGCAAAAACGCGCTTGACAGGCTCACTAGCACGGTCGTAGCGTGCGCCTCATGACGGCTCGAATCGCTACCCTCGCTTTGCTGCTGTGCAGCACGATCGCGGGCTGCAGCGGTAGCTCGGAGCAGGCGTGCACGCTCGATAGCGACTGCGCATCGGGGTTCTGCAAGACGAACGGTACGTGCGGTGCCGCCGAGACCGATGGCGGGCTCGATGGCGATGGTGGGAGCGACGGCCAGAGCGGCGTGTGCAACCCGAACCACGACGGCATCATCTCGCTCGACGAGCTGCCGTTCGCGGCCGGCCGGATGGGCAAGTTCCGCATCGCGACCGGTGCGACCTGGAACACCGCTGGTGTCGCCGCGACGAACGGCCAGCGCCGCTGGGATCTCACCGGCGCACTGTCCAACGATCAGGACCGCGACCTCGCGCTCGGCGCACCCGCTGGCATGTGGTGGGCCGCCGATTATCCGACCGCGACGTACGCGACTCCGCTCTCCTCATCGTCGGACCTGCGCGGAGTGTTCCAGCTCGGCAGCGCGAACCTGAACCTCCTTGGCGTCGTGTCGCCCGACGGCGGTACCTACAAGACCGAGCTCGCATACGACCCGCCGGTGCAGGTTCTCGCCATCCCGATGCAGGCCGGCTCGACCTGGAGCTCGACGAGCACGGTGTCGGGCTACGCGCAAGGCGTGTACGGCGTCTACACCGAAGCCTACGAGTCGCATGTCGACCAGGTCGGCACGATGGTCACGCCGTACGGCGAGTTCCCCGTGCTCCGCGTCGCAACGGCTCTGACGCGCACCTCGGGCTTCACGACGCTCGCGACGAGCCGCACGTACACCTGGGTCGCCGAATGCTTCGGCCCGGTCGCCACCGCGACAAGCCAGAACTTCGAGTCGAGCAACGAGTTCACCGACATCGCAGAGGTGCGGAGGCTCGCACCTTGAAGCTCGCCGCGGCCATCTGCATGGCCGTCGCAGTCGCGGGCTGTGCACGGTTCCATGCGGCGCCGCTGCCCGGCGCTCCGGCCGACGCGACGTTCGTCGATGTCGACGGCGTCCACGTGCGCTACCGCGATACGGGCGCCGGTCCTGCGGTCGTGCTGATCCATGGCTTCGGCGGATCGCTCGAGCACTGGGGCGGGGTTCAACCTGTCCTCGCCGCGACACATCGCGTGATCAGCATCGACCTCAAAGGGTTCGGCTGGACCAGCCGCCCCGGCGGTGACTACAGTCCGGCCGCGCAGGCGCAGCTGGTGTGGGGCGTGCTCGACAAGCTCGGCGTCATCGACGTGGCGATCGTCGGCCACTCGTGGGGCGCCTCGGTCGCGCTATCGATGGCAGTCGCGCACCCCGAGCGCACGCGACGCGTCGCGCTGTACAGCGCCTATGTCTACGACGAGCAGGTCCCGAGCTTCTTTCGCTGGGCGCAGCTCGGCGGGCTCGGCGAGATGCTGTTCTCACTGTTCTACACGGAACGTATCGAGGATCGCGCACCGCTCGCGTACTACGACGAGCGCTGGGTCACCCAGGCTCGCATCGAGCGCGTCGAGGCCGACCTCGATCGCGGCGGCACCACGGCCGCGGCACTCGCCGCTGTCCGCGGTCACCACTTCGCAAAGCTTCACGACGCGCTCGTCGGCTTCTCCAAGCCCGTGCTGCTCTTGTGGGGTCACCAGGATCTCGTCACGCCGGAGTCGTATGGCCACCGGCTCGTCGCCGAGCTCGCAAACGCGGAGATCCGGGTCTACGAGCGGTGCGGACACATTCCGATGGTCGAGGCGCGGAATCAGTCGAACCGCGACCTCGTCGAATTTCTCGCCAAGGACGAGGCGGCCCATGATGACGCCAGCCCAGATCAACGAGGCAGTGGAAGTGGCAGTGGAGAGGATCGCCCAGCAGCTGGCAGCGGCGATGACAACCGCGCTCCAGCAGACCATCCCAGTGGCGGTGGCGCTAGCGGTGGAGGAAGCGGAGGAGGAACAGCGGTTCCCAAGATGGAGGGGACGGGATTCACTCCGGTCACCGGGGGAGATGCACCAGCTCGAGCACCGCTCGGGCGCCGTCTAGTCGCGTACGACCCACTGACGTTCGCTGCCGATCTCACCGCGCTCGGCGCCGAGCTCGCACCGCGGCACTACGCGGCGCCGCGCGAGCACACCGAGATCATCGTGCACGGCATGCTGCGCGTGCGCGAGTCCGGCCTCTACAACATGGATCTCGATCGCGGCCTCGATGCATCGGGCCAGCCGATCGCGCCGATCCCGCTCGATAACGGCCAGATTGTCGACGTCGGCAACATCCGCGCCCGTACTGACGTCGCCGTGTACGCGCGCGGCATCGGCGTCGCGGTCAAGGCTCGCATCGACTGGCTGGACAATGTCCCGCTCGGCGGCTCGCCCGATCTGCGCGGCGGCTCGCCCGCCACGAGCGGCGGCCAGCTCCCGAGCTACGCGGTGGTCAAGCGCGCATGGGGCGAGGCGCTGACGCCGATCGGCACGATCGCAATCGGCCGTATGGGCGCGCACTTCGGTCTCGGTATCGCCGCAAACGGCGGTGACTGCGAGGACTGCGACCACGGCGACGCCGCCGATCGCATGGCATTCGTGTCGCCACTGTTCGGTCACTTCTTCGCATTCGCTTACGACATCGCGGCGCGCGGCCCGTTCACGCCGTCGCGCGACGGTGGCCATGACGTTTTCATCGCGCCGAGCGCCTCCGCATCAGGCCCGACGTTCGCGATCCTCAAGGCGCACTCGCCCGCGACGCTCGCCCGCCGCGCGGACGCCGGCTACCTCACGCTCGAGTACGCCGCATACGTCACGCGCCGCACGCAGGACAAGGATGTCCCCGCCTCCTATCTCCCGAGCGCCGCACCGGTCGATTCGTTCACGGCGAATGACCTTGTTGCGCGCGGCTTCTCCGCGACCGGCACCGGCGGCTGGCTCCGGCTATCGGGTGCGACCTTCCGGCTCGAGGCCGAGCTCGCATACCTCCACGCGCGCGTTGACCAGCCGTCCCTGATTCCGGGCACCGTGATCACCGTGCCGGTGACCTCGAGCCAGCTCGGGTTCGCATTTCAGACGCACGTCGTCGCCGGCCCGACCCAGGTCGGCATCGACGGCGGCTACGCCAGCGGCGACGATGCGCCTGGCTTCGGCGCGTTTCCGACCGCTGGGCAGCTCGCTCCGATCGCCGGTCAGTTCGAGGGCGCGCAGGCCAACCCGCCGCGCGATCGTACCGTCGACAATTTCCGGTTTCACCCTGATTACCGGATCGATCAAATCCTGTTCCGCGAGATCATCGGCACGATCACCGATGCGATCTACGTGCGTCCGCACGCGCGCGCCACGTTGCTCACGGTCGGCAGCGGTCGTATCGATCTGCTCGCCGCGCTGATCGCGTCGTGGGCCGTCGAGCCGACCTCGACGCTGTCGGGCGAGCGCGCGCTCGGTGTCGAGGTCGATCCCGAGCTGCGCTACGCGAACACCGACGGGCTCGTCGCGAACTTCGCGTACGGTCTGTTCCTGCCCGGCGCCGCGTTCGATGGCTCCACTCTCGCGGCCAGGCCCGCACAGGCGTTCCGCGTGCGCGTGGGGTTCATCTTCTGATGCGGGCGTTACTACTCATCACGGTCGCCGCGTGCGGCACGAACCTGACTCCGCAGCCGGCACCGGTTCCAGCGCTACCGTCGTGTACGCCGAACCGCGACGGCGCGATCACAGCCGACGAGCTGCCGATTGCACTCGGCGCGTCCGCTGCGTTCTATGCGGGCACGATGCGCACGCTCGACCCCGTGCTCCACGATGGCGCGTGGGACTTCTCCGACGAGCGCTCCGATGACAATACCGCCGCGCTCGGCCCGACGGCGCTGCGCGACCAGTGGTACGCCGCGAGCTTCCCGTCCGGCGAATTCGTCGTCGATGCAGGCGGCGGGCTCGACGGCATCTATCACCAGGACAACCAGGCGCTGTGGCTCGACGGCACCGCGTCCCAGGTCGAGACGAACAAGACGTTGATCGTCTACCCGCAGCCGCTCGCCGTGCTGCGGTTCCCGGTCACGCTCGGCGATGCGTTCATGCAGACCGTGGCGCTGACGAACGTCACGATCAACGGCCTGCCGTTCAACGGCAGCGACGAGCTGAGCGTCGAAGTCGTCGAGTCGGGCGAGCTCGCCCTGCCCTACGTCGAGTTCTCGCCGACGCTGCGCGTTCGTACGCTCGCCGTGCGCAAGCCGTCGAGCGGCGGCATGACGAGCCGGCGCCAGAGCCTGTGGCTGTTCGAATGCTTCGGCGAGATCGCACGCGCCGAGAGCCGGCCCGACGAGACCAACGCAGATTTCACGACCGCGGCCTACTTCAGGCGATTCGCACTAGGAGTGACACCATGATCTGGGACATGTGGAAGCAGGGATTCAATGCGTGGGAGCAAGCGACCGCGCAGTACATGGAGAAGGTCATGTCCAACCCGGGCGTGCTCGGGCCTGCGGGCACGATGCTGACCGCGGTGATGAAGACCAAGGCGGCCACTGACAAGGCGATGTCCAGCTGGTGGTCGATGATCGGCCTGCCGACC
>JAYVWH010001255.1:0-3243 GCA_043786265.1 Kofleriaceae bacterium
TCACGCGCCCGAGCCACGACGGTTCGGTGATGGATCCGCGGATCCCCTCGTCGCCCGCGAGCTACACGATCTCGGAGTCCGAGGTCGTGCTGGCGCTGCTCGCGAGCTATCGCTTCGCGGGACCCGAAAAGGCCTTGGTCCCATGGGCCGGTGTCGGACCGATGATGCACATGCTGAAGTCCACAGAGACCACCACGATCGCACCCGGCAAGAACACCGCAACTTCAACGGAGCTCGGGTTCGAAGTCGCGGGTGGGGCGGATTACAAGGCGGGCCCCGGTTACCTCGCCGGCGATCTGCGGTTCGCGTACTCGAAGCTCGACCACACGATCACCGGTTCGACCAACGCGGGTAAGATCACGCTCGGCATCGGCTACCGAATGATTTTCTGACGCGCTTAGCATCAGCGCTGGTCCATCGAAGGGAGCGTGAGCGATCCGACGCGCTGTTCGCGGCAATCGTCCGTGAGCCATTGCTCTGGCCACGTTCCACGCCGAGGATGCCGTCATGCAACAAGTCCTCGACTATGTCCGTACGGCAACTGCCGGACAATGGATCACCGGGCTCGGCCTGGGCTTCCTGGCGTGGTTCATCGTGCGCTACGGCCTGCTCGGGTTCTACACGATCGATCAGAACGAGCGTGGCGTGCTCACGAGCTTCGGTCGCGCACAGCGGCTAACCGGGGCGACCACCGCGTTCACGCCCGAGAGCGCGGTCATGGACGACGGCGAGAAGGAGCGCTACATGTGGCCGCAGGTCCGCGTGATCGGCCCCGGAGGTCCGTACTTCCGGTGGCCGTGGCAGCAGGTCCACAAGGTCTCGATCGCGACCCGCACCGTGAACATGGCGTGGGACCCCGACGATCCCACCGCGAACAAGCAGAACTCTGAGCTCGATGCCGTCACCAAGGATCAGCTCAACGTCGGACTCACAGGTCAATGCCGGTTCCGCGTCTCGGAGCAGAACCTCTACGCATACCTGTTCGGGGTGAAGCATCCGCCGTCACATGTGATGGGCTTTTTCATCTCGATCTTGCGCGAGAGGATCGCGAAGTTCGAAGCACCGCGCGCCGCGCTGGTCGAGGGAGCACCCGTCGAGGACGAGATCATCGGCATCTCGATCAATGATCTCCGCAAGAACCTGCGGACCCTCAATGACCTGATGGACAAGGAGTGTGCGTCATCGGTCGCCCGCTACGGAGTCCATTTCGATGCGTCACTGATCACCGAGATCGATCCGCCTGTGGAGGTCGAGTCCGCGCTCGCGGCGATCAACACGGCGCACAACCATGTGTCCTCCGACATCAGCCTCGCGCAGGCCTCCGCCGACCAGCGGATCGTGCAATCGCGACGCGCCGTCGAGATCGAGACATTGCGCGCCGAGGCCGAAGTCGAGCCCCTGCGGGCGCTGGCTGCGCAGCTCGTCGCGATGAAGGAGCACGGCCCCGGAGCGCTCGGCACCTATGTTCGCAACGTCAAGCTCGGGCTGTACGCCAAGGCCGACCGCGTGTTCCTGGAGAACAAGTAATGTCGATGCATCTCCTCGCCATTGCTGGCCTCGCCTCCGTCGCATGGTGGATCGCGATGCCGATCCTGTTCGCGCTCATGCGCGCACTGGGGTTCTACATCGTCGTTCGCGAGCGGAGCTGTCACGTGTACACCCTGTTCGGCAAGATCGTCGCCGAGTTCGATGAACCAGGCTTGTATTCGATGTGGCCACGAATCGGGTTCCGATCGCTGCTCGTGCCGCTGCTCGGCAAGCGCTACATCCTCGATCTGCGCATCGGTCAGACCTATCTACGGTCCCAACCGGTGAACTCCGAAGAGGGCGCGCCGATGGGGATCGGCGTCTGGTACGAGATGTACATATCGAACCCGTCCGCCTACCTGTTCAAGAATCAGGATCCGGAGGGCTCGCTGCGCGCCAACGTCTCCAATGCGACCGTGCGCGGGCTCTCGAACATGAAGCTCCCCAAGTTACTCGAGGATCGTCACGAGCTGTCTGAGATGGTGCGTGACGAGGTCTCGCTGCGCTCGCAGGAGTGGGGATTCAAGTGCGGCTCGGTCTACATCCGCAAGGTCCACTTTCGCGACAGCGGTATGATTCGACAAATCGAGGAGAAGGTGACCAACCGGCTCCGTCAAGTGACCTCGGCGATCAAGCAGGACGGCGCGAACCAGGTCAGCGTGATCACCTCTGCAGCCGAGCGCACGGCCGCTGTCGAGTTCGCACGGGCCGCCGCCACTCGCCCCGAGATCGTGGGCGTCGCACTTCGCGCGATCGACCGCGATCCGGACATCGCGAACGCGATGTTCGAGATGCTTGAGGTCCAGCGCCTGCTCGAGAGCCAGGCCCGCATCACGATGCTACCGCCGGGCTCGACCCAGAGCCTGTTCGGGGCTCAGCTCGCGGCGCAATCGATCAAGCCACCGCCGCCGGCGGTGAACAATCCGGTTCCTCGAACGACTGCTTGACCACCGACCTCGAGATCTGACCCGCCCGCCGGAGGTTCACCTACCACTACTGCGTCAGATGGGGCATGAAGCTCGGGTCGCAGTCCGCTCCCCCGGTTAGCCGGTGGGAACTGGAGCGAGACTGAATCGGTGTCGGAAGTGAAGAAGTGAGCTGACCCACTTCTACTGGAACTGCGGCATTGCCTCGATGCGCGCCACGAAGTCCGCAGGTGCGTCGGCTGGGAGCGGTACGTCCGCGCGGCGAATGCGGCGCATCCAGTCGATGGTCAAGGGTTGCTCGAGATCCTCGAGTCGCACCGCCGCTGCGGTGGTCTGCCACTTCTCGCCGATCGAGGTTCCGAGCCCAACGGCCCACCCGGCGCACAGCAGCGCGATGCGTGAAGCGGTGGAGGCGGAGTAGGTGAAGAGCGTGCACGCTGGTCCCGCCAGGGCACGGGTCTGCGCAAAGGCCGCGACCGTCCAGAAGATCGGATGCTTCCTCGGCGAGTACATGTCCCAGTAAACGATATCGGCTCGCGCTGTCTCACGGTCGAGCTGCTCGAACACGTCGCCGTACGCGAGCCGCCAGTCCGTGCGCGCGGTCGTGTGCCGACCTTCCGCGAGGAGCGCCCGCGCCGCGAGCCCGGGCTCCCCTTCGAGACCGAAGGCCTCGGGATGCTCGAGCGCAACGACCAGCGCGTCGAGGTCGCGTTCGAAGCTGACGATCTCGAGGGCCGCACTACCAGGCGGCCCGGCCTCGGCGACCGACCGGGCCGCGAGCGCGATCGAC
>JAYVWH010001256.1:0-6491 GCA_043786265.1 Kofleriaceae bacterium
GGCTTCGGCAAGGACCGAAGCGGTTGACCGAGGCGTGCAAGGAGTGTGAGAGAGCCGACGGTCTGGAGGCTCGGAGGTGAGCGGACGGCGCAGCCTCGCATGGGTCACCGTGGCAGCGGTGGCTAGTTTGGAGCATCAAGCGCCGAAGTCGCGGTCTGAGACCGGGTCATCGGGCGGAGCCCGTGTGGGCGCGATCGGCACGACGCCTGAACTCAGGCCGAGGTGTTCGAGGATGTGTGCGGTGACCCTGGGATCGATGATGAACGCGAGCACGCGGAGGGCATCGCCGCAGCGCGGACACTGGGTGACCTCGTCGCCGAACACCCTGCGTATTAACCGCTCTCTGCTGGTACAGCGGAGCCCGTTTTCGCGGGACGTAGCCGTTGACGTTTAACTGGCCAGCGCGCTGCTGACGATCACGCGGCCCCCGACCTGGTGACCGCGCCCGTCACTCTGGCCGGACCGACTCACCTGGCCGTTGCCCTCTCACCGTTTCTTGGCCCGCAGCGTGTCGAGATGGCGCTTCGCCACCCGACCCGCGCCTTGCACCACGATGGGCGCCGCGCGCGCTCGCACCATGACGAAGATGCCCAGGACGGTTGCCGTCAGAAAGCGCGCTTCGTCCACGGCCACGACGCCAACCTGGAGGTCCCCCGATCGTCTGGCGTTGGCCAAGGCATTCTGGAAGGCGGCCTGAACGCGCCCGAAGTATCGCTGGACGAAGGGCTCCCCGCTGGAATCGTCGCCGGCGAGCTCGACCGCCGTATTGCAGAGGAGGCAGCCAAGTCCCGAGGCGGGGCCCGAGGCTTCCTTGCCGAACCGCTCGAACAGGGCGGCGATCGAGTCGAGGTCAGCGTCGGCGGCCTCGAGTGGGCCGAAGACGTCGTTCATGAACTGCTGCTCGTACCGCCGCAGGGCTGCGTCGAAGAGCGCCTGCTTGCTGCCGAACTCCGCGTACATGCTGTTGCGGTTCACGCCGAGCTTTTCCACCAGCATCTGCGTCGAGGTGCCGGCGAAGCCGTGAGCGTGGAACAGCGCCATCGCGGATTCGACGAGGTCTCCAGGTTCATAGCCCTTCTTTCGTCCCACGCGGCTCCTCTCGTTCCTGACGGGACTTTACACGCCCGACGTCGATGTCGACCCGCTTGACGCAAATCTAACTGATCGGTTAGGTTCGCGGCAACCATGGAGACGTTCAAATGATCACGACCGAACGCAGCATCGACATCGAGGCGCCCGCTGACCGGGTCTGGGCAGTCCTCGGGCAGACGTTGCCACTTCAAGGACGGAACCTCGGTGGTCGAGAAGGTCATCGACTGGCAAGACGGTCGAGCCTACCGGGCCGAGCTCTCGGAGTTCTCGCTTCCCCTCAACCGGGCCATCGCCACTCTCAGCGTGGAGCCCGTCGATGCGGGGCGGTCACGCGCGAAGATGAGGATGGACTTCGAGGTGAAGTACGGCCCCATCGGCTGGTTGATGGGCAAAACGATGATGTCACGGATGATGGGCGGACTGTTCCTCATCGTCCTGCGAGGGCTCGAGGAGCGGGTGGTAAGCGGGCCGAAGGCCGCTGCCTGCCAGCTGAGCGCGCCCTCCGAGGACCCACGACCACCGCCGACCGCACGCTTCGGCCACCGCGCGACGTAAGAGCCCAGGAGCCACAACCCATGCCATTCCAGACTGTCCTCACCTATGCCTTGTACTTCCCCACGTCGAAGCGCTCGAACACCCGGACGAGCAACGCCCAGTCGGTGAGCTTCCGCGTGAGGCGGTCGAGCCGGTAGACGATGACGCGCTGGAGGTCGCCGTCCTGGATGCGGCCGATGAGCTTCTCCAGGCCGGGGCGCTCGATGGTCGCACCGCTGTAGCTTGCTGAGGCCCCAGAACGTGAACCCGTTCTGTGTCTTGTGAAGTTAGAGCGGTGGCCCGCTGCCGCGACTCGCGAACCAGACGGCGACGATTTCCACGAGCTGGCGATCGGTGCGGAAGCGGTAGTAGAGGTGCCAGCCCGAGTGCAAGAGGAGGCGCCGGATCTCGGAGCGGCCACGCCGAACGATGACTCCGATCTCTGGGTTGATCCGCAGTAGATCACTCGCGTGAAGGATCTCACCCAACAGCGGGTTATCCGCCAGGAAGCGATGCTCGGCGATCCAGCGCTCGTCGGCCTCGTCGACCATGCGCTGCGCCTCGGGCAAGATCGCGACGGTGATCAGCACGTCAGCGGGCTGCGCGGGCACGCGCCGCTCGTCTGGCGCGGATCTCGGCAATCGCCTGCTCGATCGGAATCCCCAGGCCGGCATCGGCATCGGACTCGGCGATCGAGCGTTCTATCGCCGCGTCCAGCTTCGTGCGCTCGTCGTCGCTCATCCCATCATCCACCCAGGCGTCAACGCTCTCCAGGAGGGCGTGAGCGATCTCCAGCCGCACGGGCTCGTCGAGCGCGAGGAGTTGCTGGAGGAGTTGTTGCGGAACGGCCATTCCCAAGCCTACCCGAATGCGGTGGTGAACGTCGACCGAGGTCTTCGCAGTCGGTCACGTGACACCGGCGTGACGCGCAACCACCGTGGGAACGACAACGTCCACTGCCGGTAGTCGGCGACCTGCCGCAGGATTGTTGATCCACCAGGTCAGCCGCACCAGCCGCCATTCGCCTGCCATCGCACGACGGACAAATTCCTCGGACCTTGCAACTGAACGTGCGGGACGAGGATCTCGTACTGACACGAGGGGCACACGACACGCGCGAAGCCCCGTTCCACGATGCCGCAGTCGAGCACGCGACGGAAGCTGTCCTCGACGTGACGCGGCAACCCGAAGCCATAGGGCGACCGATCTCGTGCGTCTTGCAGCATGGTCTCGAGGTGGTGGGCGATGACCCGATAGAATGCCGTCGCTTGGGGCGGCGGGGTTGATAGCCACGTGGCAGCGTCGTCGTCGCGGCGCCCGGATACCGGACGCCATTGCTAAGCGAGTCGCCAGCGGCGACGGTCGCCGTGCTGCCCGAGGTGGAGGAGGTCGACATCAAGATCGACGAGAAGCTCGGCGACACCGCGCTCACCGACCGTCCCCTGCCATTTCAAGTCGGCGGACTCGCGTCAATGACGATCGGGCTCGGGGGCGCCACGACCTGTGCGGGATCGGGAACCAACGTCTCGTGCTGGGGTCGTAACGCATACGGCGAGGTCGGTGACGGGACGTTCGTCGATCGAACCTCGCCGACCACCGTGTCGTGGCCGGCCGGCGCTGTGACCGAGCTCGGCGTCGGCATGAACCACACCTGCGCGCTCGCGGGCACCGAGCTGTACTGCTGGGGTGACAACATCGATGGCGAGCTCGGGCTCGGCGCTACCGATCGAACGCTGACACCTGTGCTCGTCGCACTGTGACCAGTTCAACCGTTCGCACGTACTGCTCGTACGCGCCCGACCGACGACGTGCCAGTCGCCAGCGTCCTCAGTCGTCGCTCGTCCCGGCCGCGATCAGCCATCCGATGGCAAGAAGAACCGCGTGTGGCCACCGGCGCGTGCCGGATCGTCGTCGAGGTACAGCTGCAGCGTCAGGTGCGAGCGCACGCCCGGTTCCGCCGCATAGGCACCGTCGCGGTGGATGCGAAACGACTGGCCACCTTGGTAACGGCACGCGCGGAACCGCGTATTGAGACCGACGAGCATTGTTAAGTTGGGTGACCAACCAAGTATGTGCAGCTCCTGCGATCCGTCAACGTGATTCGCCGAAGTACAGGATCCGGCTCGATCCCTGGCATCACGGGCAGTCGGTCGGGCAGATCAGCGAGTCTTCCACCGGACTGCAGGTGCCATCGCCGCACCGCGGGGCGGTCATCGGGCAGCTCGTCTCCGGCGGGCATGCCGGTGTGCAGCGCGCCCAGCAGTCGCCGTCGGCGCAGCCGGCAAGTCCGTCGCCGTCGGCATCGGCCGTCGCATCGAGGCATGGCTCGGTCGGCGTCGTCGACTCGTAACGCATCGCCCAGGTGTCGCCGAACGTGTGGCCGTGGGAGCCGCCGAAGAACAATAGCGCGCGCTGAACGTTGTCGTAGACCAGGGCGAACATCAGGCGTTGCGGTGCTGGGTCCGCTGGCGTGCGCTCGGTCCACTGCACGCCGTCCCACTCCCAGGTATCGCCGAGCCCGCTCGCACCGTAGCCGCCGAATAGTACGACCCGCTCGCGCTGCGCGTCGTACGCCATCCCGGTCAGCCAGCGTGGTGCGGGCGAGACCGGTGGCGTGTGCTCGGTCCAGCTCGTGCCGTCCCACTCCCATGTATCTGCGAGCAGCGCATTCGCCGCGTAGCCGCCGAACATCACCACACGTTGACGCTTCGGGTCGTACGCCATCACGTGATTCTGCCGTGCCGATGGGACCGCTGCGGATGTGCGGGGTGTCCACGTGACACCGTCCCACGTCCAGGTGTCGGCCAGCGGTGTGGAGGCCGGGTCCACGCCACCGAACAGCACGGTCATCTCGTGGGCAACGTCGTGCGCGGCCGCGGCGCCGTAGCGGGGCGACGGCGCCGTCGCCGGCGTGAGCTCGTTCCAGTCGACGCCGTCGTACTCCCACGTGTCGTTGACTAACCCCGCCGCCGTACTGCCTCCGAACATCACCATTCGGTCGCGAGCGGTGTCGTACGCGAGCACGTGCGCGTAGCGTGGGGGTGGATTCGTTGCTGGGGTCAGCTCGTCCCAGCCAGTACGGCTCAACGTCCAGGTGTCCGCCAGCCGCTGATACGTGTTGCTGCTGCCACCGAACAGAACCGTGCGGCCGCGCTTGGTGTCCGAAGCCATTGCAGACAAGTTTCGCGGTGACGGACTGACGGGTGCCGTTGACGGCTCGGTCCAGGTTGACCCATCGAAGAGCCAGGTGTCATCGAACAGCTGCGTCCCATTGCCGCCGGCGAACGCAAGCAACTCGTGCCGTTGCTCGTCATACGCGATCGCACCATCGCGGCGGCTCGGCGCCGGCGTTGTCTGTTGCGACCAGTCGGCGCCGTTGTAGCTCCACAGCTGCGCGAATGTTCCGACCGGTGCGACGCCGCCAAACATGATGGCTCGCTGCGCGTCGGGGTCGTACGTCATCCAGCCGATTCCGCGCACCGATGGAGTGGTCGCGGTCGTGCGCTTGGTCCACGTCGCACCGTCGTACTCCCACGTGTCGTACGTCGTCGTGAGGCCGTCGATGTAACCACCATAGAGCACGGTGACCGCACGCACCGGATCGTACGTCATCACGTGCTCTTCGAGAGCGGGCGGCGATGCGGCAGGAGCCATCAGCGTCCAGGTCGTGCCGTCCCACTCCCACGTGTCGCCAAGCGTCGCGGTGTCGCCATGCCCGCCATAGAGCACGACGCGGTCGCGTGCGGCGTCGTACGCCATCGAGGCGTAGCTGCGCGGACTCGGTGATGTTACCGGCAAAAGCCTTGTCCACGTCGTGCCGCCCCACGCCCAGGTATCGGCGAGCTGTCCGCCGACTCCTCCGCCACCGAACAAGATGCCCCGGCCGCGCAGACGATCGTAAGTCATCATTGCCGCCGAGCGCGCTGGCGGCGACAGCGTCGGGAATGCGCGTCGCCACGCCGTCCCGTCCCACAACCAAGTGTCGCCGGCTGTCACGGTCGCGGTGTCTCCCCCGAACAACACGACGTTGCTGCGAACAACGTCATACGTGATCGCCGCGTAGTAGCGCGCCGCGATTGGCCTGGGAGAGACATCGCGCCAGGTCACGATCTCGAGCCGGCAGCGTGACGAACAACCATCGCTGGAGCGCAGGTCGCCGTCGTCGCACTCCTCGCCGCCGATCAGGTCGGTCACGCCGTTGCCGCATGACTCGTCCGACGCGCAATCGGCGGCGCAACCATCTCCGAGCACCGTGTTGCCGTCGTCGCACAGCTCGCCCGAATCCAGCACCGCATCGCCGCAGGTGATCGCATGACACGCACCGAGGTGGCAGGCTCCGTTCGAGATCTCGGCCGTCGTGCAGGCCGCATAGTCGGCAACGCCGACGCACGCAGCCGCGTTCTCTGGCATCGCGCACGCGCCACCACTCGTGCAGACCTGGTCGCTCGGGCACGCACGCTCGCCGCAGGGCACCGTCGGGTCGCCAATGCATCCCAAGAGCGCTCCGGCGAGCAGGACCGCACGCATACCCGACGGTACCATTGCCCGGCGGTCGGCGTTCATTCGGGGCCGTTCCAGAAGATCTGCACCCATCTACGATCGCCTCACGCCCGCGTTCGCCGACCTGGCGTGGCAGATGTTCTTGCGCGTTCTGGCCAGCGCCAACCGCGTCCAGCGCAAGACGGTCGCGAAGGCGCTCGGCGTTCACGTGCGCGACGTGCGCGTCGTCGACGGCAGCGTGGTCACCTTGCCAGAACGCGCGAATCCACACTTCCCGTCGACGGACTCCAAACACGGAGGCAACGACACCTGCCGACCGCAAGGCGATGCTGCGGATCGCGATCGACGCGACCGGCATTCGTCCA
>JAYVWH010001257.1:0-6029 GCA_043786265.1 Kofleriaceae bacterium
GTCCGCGCAGCAGCGCCGAAGGCGATGCGGAGATGGATCGACTCAGCGCCCGCCGCTGCGCGGGCCGGCAAAGCCTGCCCTTGCGTTCGCCGTGTTACCGTGACGGCGTGTGGCGCGTCGGATTGCTGCTCGTCGCCGCCCTGACGGCGGCCGCGCGCGCAGACGACATCCAAGGTCAGCGCGACGCGTTCGGCTTCAAGAAGAAGCCCGTCGAGCCGCCGATCGATTGCAGCGACGGCACGGCGTTTGGCTGCACCGGCGCGAGTGACCCACTCGGCGAGACGGCGTCTCCGTACACGCTCGCGACGTGGCTGCCCGCCAGCTACCTGTTGCGGCTACCGGTCGGCGACGCTTCGCACGACGCGGTCGCCCACTACGCGCTCGGTGCAGGACGCGACGAAGCGGGTCCGAGCTTTGCCGGCGCGAACGGCCTGGAGAATCGGTGGACGGTCGACGGCGCACCGACGGACGACCTCGTGACCGGCGGCGCCGGGACCCGCATCCCGCTCGCATTTCTCGACGGCATGCTCGTCAGCGCCGGCGGATTTTCCGCGCGCGATCGCAACTCGACCGGCGGCACGGTCGATGCGCGGCTACGCGGCGGGACAAAGAACCACGTCGTCGAGGTACGCGGCTGGGCGGGGATCACAGCGCCAAGTCGCCAGCGTCCGCTCGCACCGTTTTCGTTCTCCGTGCGACGCGGTGCCCTCGACATCGGCCCCGAGGCCAGCGTCAACGTCGTCGCGACGGGCCCGCTCGGTTCTTTGCTCGGTGGCCAGGCCTGGTACGCAGCCGGCCTCGGCTTCGAGCTCAGCTCCCTGAAGCTGACGTGGACCGCAGGCACGACCCAGGACTCCGACCAAGACGGTGTGACCGATGGGATTCCCGGCATCGTGCCGGTGCGTCGCGTCGGGCAGTACTCGCGCCGACCGATCACGTGGCGCGCTCCGTTCATGTTGCGTACGGGGCTCGATCGCGGCGTGCACCACTTCGACGCGACGCTTGTCGGCGCGGTCGCGACCGACGTGTTCCACCTTTACAACGCGACGTTACAGGCCTCGGGTGTCGACGGAACTTCGATCACCGGCGACGCGATCGTCACCTGGCGCGGCCAGTGGAAAGATTCGCGCGCACGCGCCCAGCTCGCATGGCACCACTCGATGCGCCACGAATCCGCGAGCGATTCGAGTGCGGCGACCATCCCGCAGTTGCTATCAGCGTACGTTCCGACGGCGCTACCCGGGGATACAGAGCTCGCCGCGGCGTGCGACGACGCATCGCCCAGCGATCCGTATCCGCTCATCACGAACTGTCCGGTCCCGAGCGGGTGGTTTGCGTCCGGCGGCGCCGGCGCGCTCGTCGATCAGACCGGCGACCGTCCCTCGGTGACGCTCGACGTCGCCCATCGCGCCGGTAACAACGTGATGCGCGCGGGCGCAACCGGCGAGGACACGCGCGTCGTCACCGAGACCCGGTTCACCGGTGACGTCCAGATCCGCAGCCTGTTTCCGGAGCACCGCTCCGAGCGCCGTTTCATCGATCCCGACGCCATCTGCAACACCGAGCTCGCGCTGCCGTGCCCGACGGTCGACCACAGCACGCTGCGTTACCGCACCCGCTACACCGCCGCGTACCTCGAGGACACCTGGCAGCCCGCCAAGGCCTTCTCCGTGGACGGCGGCCTGCGCTGGGAGCTGATGTGGGTGGGGCCGGTCCTGCACTTCTCCGATCAGCTCGCGCCGCGCCTCGGTGCCAGCTGGGATCCGGTCGGTGGCGGCAAATCGCGGGTGTGGACGAGCATGGGTCGCAGCTTTGCGATGCTGCCCACCGGGCTGGGTCCGACGATTCTCGAGCGCGACCGGACGGTTGACCACATCGTGTCGTCGTTCGGCGAGGGCCGCGGGGTCGATACCGGGGCCGTGTCGACGGTCGCTGCTGGCATCGAGCCGATCACCCAGGACGAGCTGACGACCGGCGCGCAGGTTGCGCTCGCTCGCACGGTCCGCGCGACCGTGTGGGTGCAGGGTCGCTGGTTGCGGCGCGGCCTCGACACCACGACCGCGGGCTTCGATAACCCCGGCCGGCTCGGGGGTACACCGGCGACCCGCGAGACTGCCCTTGTCGCGGCCGAGCTCGCGACTGCGCCGACCGCCAAGCTCGTTCTCCGGGCAGGCTACATGTATGGGCGAACGATCGGCTCGTGGACCGGCGCGTTTGACCCACGGGAGGGGGCGGTCCTCTATGCAGGCAGCGACTACGACGCGACGTCGGCAAACTTATTGGGCCGGCTACCGACGGATCTCGGGCACCGCACTTATGTAGAGGCAGAGCGTCATGGCCACTTGGCGAATATCGAGGTCGCGCTGGCGCTGCGTTTGACGGCAGGCAGTGGACGTCCGCGCAGTGCCATCGCGGACGCGGACGATGGCATCATCTACTTGATCCCGCGTGGTTCCGCCGCTCGCGGTCCCGTGCTGAGCCAAGCCAACGTCCGGATGAGCGCGCGTTGGCACGGCGTCGACATGACGTTGGACGTGATGAACGCGTTCAACCGCCGAGAGGCCACCACGGTGGACGAGGTCTACGCAGTCGGGCCCGTTCGCCCGATCGACCGCGGCACACCCGCGGACCTCATCTGGCTCAAGACGGACGCCGGTACCGAGTCGACCCGGCGGGCCACATACGCCCACGCCTTTTCTTACCAATCGCCGCTCTCGGTCATCCTCGGAATTCGCCAGTCGTTCTGACCCAAGCGTAAGGGAATTTGCGAGGTGCCCGCGGATCTTGCGGCGCGCGATCGGTGTTACGATTTTTCTCCGCAATCGCACTCGGGGTCGTGATTGCGGAAGTCGCGCGTAGCTAGGGAGCACAATGGCCGATCTGTCGCGTTTCAAGGAAGCCACAGCCGAAGTCAAACACTCGCCGCACGCCGTGAGCGCGTGGGAGGAAGCCGAGTCACTCGCCGGTGAGCTCGACAAGCCCGACGAGATCGTCGCGCTGTTCAACGAAGTGCTCGCTGCGAAGCTCGCACCGGAGGTCGCCGAGATGATCGGCGAGCGCGCCGGCGGGTTCTGCGACGAATGGTTCGGTGATGACCCCAAGGTCCTCGAGAAGATTCTCGGCCGCGTGTTGCATCTCGCGCCGTCGTCCGAGTCGGCGCTGCAGCGTCTGAGCGTGCTCTACACCGTCGCTGAACGGTGGGACGACGTGCTCGCGCTGTTCGACCGCGCGATCGAGGCGAACGCCAACGACAAGTCCCGCCGCACCCGACTGCTTCGCGAAGCCGCGCAGCTCGCGAAGGATGTCGCCAATCAGCCCGAGAAGGCGATCGCGTACTACCAGAAGCTGCTGCCGCTCGCCCCCGACGACGCGCAGGTCAACACCGGCCTCGAGCGTCTCCTCGAGCGCCACGAGCGTTGGCCCGATCTGATCGCGCTGTGGGAAGGCCGCATCGAGAACCAGTCGAAGAAGGACCGCGAGCGCACCCGTGCACGCATCGCCGGTGTGTGGCTCGACAGCCTCGGCGATCCGCAGAACGCGCTCTCCGCAGCGAAAGCGCTGCTCAACGAGGCGGATGATGACAAAGAGAGCACCGCCCTGCTCGAGCGCATCATCGAGGCGCCGAAGGCAACGACCGGCGTCCGGTCGTCCGCGCTCGATCTGTTGCGCTCGCACTACGACGCGACCTCTCGACCGCGCGAGGTGATCCGCGTTCTCGAGAAGATCATCGCGATCGATCCGAACAACACGCGCGATCTACGCGAGGAGGCAGGCTCGCGTCTCGCCGAGCTCGGCGATGTCCCGGCCGCAATGGATCACTACGCTGCGCTGCTCGCGATCGAGCCGCAGTCGTCTGTCACCGAGGAGAAGCTGCGCCAGCTCGCCGAGCAGGGCGGCCATCACGATCGGTACGCCACCGGCATCGCCGCTGCTGCGCGCACGGCCAGCGATCCGACCCGCAAGGTCGAGCTGCTCGGCGAGGCTGCGCGCACACGCCTCGAGCGTCTTCAAGATATGCCCGGCGCGATCACGCTGCTCGTCGAAGCGAGCGACATCAACGGCGCGTCCGAGCACGAACAGCTCGGCGTCGCCCGCCGCCTCGCTGCGCTCTACGCGCAGACCGAACAGCCCAAGGAGCGGCTCAGCGCCCTCGAGCGCCAAGCTCACCTCGAAGGAAGCGACGTCGCTCGCGCTGCGATCCTGAGCGAAGCCGCGAAGCTCGCCGAGTCGCTCGGCGACACCGACCGCGCACTGTCGCTGTGGGAACGCCGCGTCGACAGCGATCCGTCCGACGTGTCCGCGCTCGACGCCCGCATCGGCATCCTCGAGAGCCAGCAGCGCTGGGACGCCCTCGTCACCGCACTCGAGAGCCGCGCGAACAAGGCGACCACACCGAACCAGAAGCGCGCCGATCTCGTTCGCGTCGCGCTGATCCACCACCAGCAGCGCAAGGATCTCGACTCCGCGATCGCCACATGGCAGACGGTCGTCACCGACAACAAGGACGACGAAGAGGGCATCAGCGCCCTCGCCGACCTACTCGCCGAGACGGGTCGCTGGCGCGAGATGGCCGACTTGCTCGAAGGCGCCTCGGGTCGCGCGACCCAGCGCACCGTCGGTCGCCTCGTTCGCCTCGGCGGTGCTCTGCGCGAGCACCTCGGTGAGCCGGCGCGTTCGCTCGCCGCATATCGCAATGCGATCGCGATCGATCCCTCGAGCAAGGAAGCCCGCGCGGGTCTGACCGCGCTGCTCGAGACGCAGAGCACCCGCGCCGCTGCTGCCGACGCACTCGCGCAGGCGATGCGGACCACGGGTGATGTCGCCGGCGTCCTCGATCTGTTGCCCGCTCGGCTCGCCGAAGCAAACGACGACAAGACCAAGCTCGCGCTCCTCAAGGAGGCCGCGCAGCTGCGTCTCGACCACAAGCACGATGCGACCGGTGCACTCTCCGATCTCGCTCGTGCATTCCCGCTCGCTCCGCGCGATCTGCTGATCGAGAACCAGCTGCAGTCGCTCGCCAAGTCGACCGGCGACTACACGACGCTGGGCATCGCCTACCTCGAGGGTATCCAGGCGCTCGGCGAAGATCCGCGTGAAGCGGCACGCCTGCGCCTCGCGTACGCCGATCTCGCGCTCGATCGACTGTCGGATCCCGCCGCCGCCGCGCAAGCGTACGGTCAGGTCGCCGAGGTCGAGCCCGGCAACCGCCGCGCCGTCCAGGCATTCACCGTGCACGCGAGCAAGCTCGGTCAGTGGGCCGACGTCACCAAGGCCGTCGTGCGCTACTGCGAAGTGCGCGAGACCTACGACGAGGAGCTTGTCTCGATCGTCGAGACCGCCGCGAAGGAGCAGAACGCTCACGATGCGTTCGTGAAGACCGTCGGGGCCGCCGTCGAGGCGCACCGCATCCCGGGTGCCGTCGCCGCGCAGTTTCAGTACCGGCTCGCCGCCTGTCACCGCGATCACCGCAGCGACAAGGCGGCCGCGATCACCTCGCTGCGCCGCGCGCTCGAGCTCGGTGGTGAGCGTCAGGCGTGGCTGGCCGAGCTCGTCACGCTCGAGAAGGATCAGGGCGCGTCGCCGCAGCTGCTCGAAGCGCTGCGCCGCCTCGCCGACGCCGATGGCCGTGATCTCGATGCGCTCGTTAGTGCCGCCGACGTCGCCAGCAAGATCGGTGAGCGCGAACAAGCGCTACAGATCCTGTCGGCCGTGCTCGGCCGCGCGACCGCCGCATGGCGTGGCACAGCCGCGATCCGCTCGGCGCGCTCGGTCGACGCCGTCGCGAAGTGGGCGATCGACGGTCTCGTCGATCTGTACCGAACTGGCGGCCGCGCACGCGCAGCCGTCGACACTCTCGTCGAGGCGGCCCGCCTGCCGTTCGACAACGCCACGCGCCGCGACATGCGCCTGCGCGCCGCCCAGCTCGCGACGACCGAGCTCGGTGACAACTCGGCGGCGATCGAGATGTATCGCAGCGTGCTCGCGTCGCAGCCCGGTGACCTCGAAGTGATCGAGCGCCTCGCGCACCT
>JAYVWH010001258.1:0-3409 GCA_043786265.1 Kofleriaceae bacterium
GGCCGGGTGTGAAGAGGCCAAGGACGAGCTCTCCGAGATCATCGACTTCCTGAAGGAGCCCGCCAAGTTCCAGAAGCTGGGCGGCAAAATCCCGAAGGGTGTTCTGATGATGGGCTCTCCGGGCACTGGCAAGACGCTGCTCGCTCGCGCCATCGCAGGCGAGGCGGGCGTGCCGTTCTTTTCGATCAGCGGCTCTGACTTCGTCGAGATGTTCGTCGGCGTCGGCGCTTCACGCGTTCGCGATCTGTTCGAGCAGGGCAAGAAGAACGCGCCGTGCATCATCTTCATCGACGAGATCGACGCGGTCGGCCGTCATCGTGGCGCAGGCGTCGGCGGTGGTCACGACGAGCGCGAGCAGACGCTCAACCAGCTCCTCGTGGAAATGGACGGCTTCGAGAGCAACGACGGCGTGATCATCATCGCCGCGACCAACCGCCCCGACGTGCTCGATCCGGCGCTGCTGCGCCCCGGTCGCTTCGATCGCCGCATCGTCGTGCCGCGGCCCGATCTGCGCGGTCGCATCGGCATCCTCCAGGTTCACACGCGCAAGGTGCCACTCGCATCGGGCGTCGATCTCGAAGTGATCGCTCGCGGCACGCCGGGCTTCTCGGGCGCTGACCTCGAGTTCCTCGTCAACGAGGCGGCGCTGATCGCAGCGCGTCGCGACAAAGACAAGGTCGAAGCCGACGACTTCGAGGACGCCAAGGACAAGGTCCTGATGGGTGCGGAGCGCCGCTCCATGTACATCTCCGAGAAGGAGAAGCGCACCACCGCGATCCACGAGGCCGGTCACGCGCTCGTCGCGCGCTTCGTTGGTGTCGAGGCTGATCCGGTCCACAAGGTGACGATCATCCCGCGCGGCCGCGCCCTGGGTCTGACCCAGCAGCTGCCGCCCGAGGATCGCCTCAGCATGACGCGCGAGTTCGCGCAGAACCAGATTGCGATCCTGATGGGCGGCCGTGTCGCCGAAGAGATCGTGTTCGATCAGAAGACCACCGGCGCCGGCAACGACATCGAGCGTGCCACCGAGCTCGCGCGGTCGATGGTCACCGAGTGGGGCATGAGCGACGAGTTCGGCCCGCTCAACTTCTCGCCGGGCAAGCACGAGGTCTTCCTCGGCCGCGACTTCTCGAGCAATGACCACATCTCGGAGGACACCTCGCGCCGCATCGACGCCGAGATCCGCCGCATCGTCACGACGCAGCACCAGCGCGCCGTTCAGATCCTGACCGAGCACCGCAAGGAGCTCGAATCATTCGGCGAGGCGCTGCTCGAGTTCGAGACGCTCGACAGCGACGATATCGATACGCTACTGCGCGGACAGAAGATCACGCGCCCGATGCCGGCGGCCGTCCGCAAGCAGAAGGAAGCGGCCGAGAGTGAGGGCGAGCGCAAGCGGCCCACATCGATCCTGCCTCCGCTCGGTAAGAAAGACCCGTCGCCCGAACCCGCGTAACCGTGTTTGGCGACGAAACGACCCGCTACGGCGTTCTGCTGTTCGTTTTGTGCGCTTGCGGGCGTGTCAGCTTCGATCCGCAAGCTGACGGAGCCGGCAGCAATACGAACACCGCGTGCGCGATCGATGTCGCGAGCGGTCGGCAGCACGGCTGCCTCGTTACCCGTACCGGAAATGTCTGGTGCTGGGGCCGCAATCAGTTCGGGCAGGCCAATCCATCGCAGTTCTCCGAGGTCGAGCTCGACCCTGTTCAGGTCGCGTTACCGCGTCGCGCGACATCGATCCACGCGGGAAAATACAGCAGCTGTGCCTTGCTCGAAGATCAGAGCGTCGCGTGCTGGGGCGACAACACGCTCGGCCAGCTCGGCGTCATCGATCCGATGGAACGCGGACCCGTCGTCGTCCCCGGACTTGCCGCGGCGGAGGTCTCGCTCGGTGCGCAGACCGGCTGTGCGCGTCGAGCCACCGACGGCGGCATCATGTGCTGGGGCGAGGGTAGGTACGGCGAGAATGGCGCGCTGGCGCTCCGATTCACGCCGACGCTGATCGCGAACACGATCGGAGCGCAACAGCTTCGTGTCGGCCATCGCCATGCTTGCTTTGTCGACGCTAGCGGGGCCGCGCAGTGCTGGGGACGCGACAGCAACCGCCAGCTTGGCGATATGTCGATGGTCAACCGCACGACCCCGACCGCGCTCGTCGGTGGCGGTTCAGTGGCGATGGCTGCAGCCGGCAGCCGGTCGTCCTGTGTGGTCGACGTGGATGGCACCTTGCGCTGCTGGGGCCTCAACGAGTACGGGCAGCTCGGCGACGCCACCACGATCGCGAGTGGCACGCCGGTCGCAGCAAAAGTGGCCAATGTCGCCGACGTGGCGATCGGTGTAGCCGGAGCGTGCGCCCTGCAACGCGACGGCACGCTTTGGTGCTGGGGAGATGTCGACGCGGGGGACGGCACCGGCGAGCGCGGCCCCCTGGCGCGGATGTCTCTTGCCAGGAACGTGACGCGGGTGTCATCGGGCTTCTTCAACACCTGCGTCGTCGCGGATGGCCAGGTTTTGTGTTGGGGCGAAAATGAAAACGGCGAGCTGGGGCGGGGGACGCGCAGCCTCGCGCGGGTTCCCGTGGGCGTCGATCTCGGCGGACGAACGCCATCGTTGCTCGACGTCGGCCGCGACCATGCGTGTACGGCGAGCGGGGCGACCGTCTCATGCTGGGGCGGCAACTCTGACGGCTGGCTCGGTGCCGGCAACACGAACGTTCAGGTCAGACCGCAGGATGTCGCGCCTGGCATCGGCGCGCTGACCGGCATCGCAGCGAGCGACCAGAATACGTGCGCCTGGAATGCGAACGCGGCGGCGTGCTGGGGGCGCAACGATTTCGGCCAGAACGGCACGGGCAGCTCCTCGCTTCGCATGTTGCAGCCCGTCATCGTTCAGGGGCTCGGTACGCCGATCGAGCAGGTCGCGATCGGCAGAAGTCACACCTGCGCGACTGTCGGTGGTGCGGTCAGCTGTTGGGGGCGTAACGGCGGCGGACAGCTCGGCGATGGTTCGACCACGGACTCGGTGACGCCCATGTCCACGGGGCTCATCGGCGTGGTCCAGATCGCGGCGGGCCTCGATCACACCTGCGCCGTCACATCCACAAACGTGCTGCGCTGCTGGGGGGGAAATCGACTGGGTAAGCTCGGGAACGGCTCGACGGACAACGCGTCGACACCGATCACGATCACGGTGGGAACCAGCCTACCGATCAGACAGGTATCCGCCGGCCAGCAACACACATGCGCGGTGACCACTGGCGGTGCCGTATACTGCTGGGGATCGAACGTCAGCGGCCAGCTCGGCCTTGGCAACACGACCGACCACGTGACGCCGCAACAGGTGATCGCGAGCGGGGTCGCGAGCGTGACCGCGGGCGGCAATACGACGTGCGCGGTGATGATGGGGGGCA
>JAYVWH010001259.1:0-6002 GCA_043786265.1 Kofleriaceae bacterium
ATCATCGCGACCGGCGCTTCGCCACGGTTCGTGCTCGGCGGGGTGAATGGCCGCGTCGTCATCTACATGGCGGCACCAGACTCGGTCGCAGTCGCGCCCGAGAGCCTCGCCGTTGCGCGCACCGACATTGGGGTCGCTATCCTGCCGTATGGCGCGATCCTCGTCGGGGGGCGTGCGGCATCCGGCGCGAGTGATGCGACCGAGATCTACAATGCCTTCGATCACACGCTGATTGCCGGTCTTCCCCTGCCCGCCCCGCGCAGCGGCGCTGCGGTCGCTACCGGTTCGATCGGCGTCCACATCTTCGGCGGACTCGACGCGGCCGGTGTCGCGACATCGACGCTGTGGCGCTTCGACCCGGGCGTGGCCCCCGCGGGCGCGTACTATGTGGTCGGCGATAAGTCGGGCTTCGCGCGCGCAGGCGAGACGCTCGTCCCGCTCGGCAACGAGGACTATCTGCTCACCGGTACCCCCGCCGCAGAGCTACTCGCGCTCGCGGGCACCGTCTCCGCGCGCGCGGACATCGGCTCGCTGCCACCGGCCGCCGTCAGCGTCAGCGGCAACGACGGAATGAGCGCGACCGTATTCGCGGGTCCGTCGACGATCGTGCGATATCGCGCTGGTCAGTTCGAGACGCTCGCTGCACCGGGACGACCGGGTGCTGCAGCCGTCGCGATCGCCGGCGGTAAGGTCGCGATCGTCTGCGGCACCACCGATGCGCTCCGCATCGATGCAGCAACAGGCACGGCCGAGACCGTCTCCGCGGTCCCCGCCGTCGCCAAGACCGGCTGCGCCACCGCAGCGACCGGCCGTCACCTGCTGATCGCCGGTGGTACGACCGCGACTGGCGTAGATGCCAGCGTGGAAGTGTTCGACGCGGCGACGCTCGCGCCGCTCGTGACGACGACGCTGGCCGTGCCGCGCACTGGCGCGGTCGCGATCCCACTCGGCAACGATCAGATCCTGATCGTGGGCGGCGTCGATGCGGCTGGAGCGCCTGTCGGGACGCTCGAGCTGTTCACGCCTATGTCGAGGTGAGGTCGTCAGACGGCGGCGGTGGGTCGTCAGACGGAGGCGGCAACGCCTCTTCGGTCTTCTTCTTGCCGAACAGCCAGCGCAAGAACCCGCCGATCGCGGCGAACAGCACGATGAAGCCCTTCTTGAACACGAGGAGCAGCTTGATCAAGAGGCCCGTTTTCGCGACCTTGAGCATCGCGAGTCCAGTGCCGCCGAGTACGAGCGCGCGCAGGCCCATCCCGCTGCTCTTGTCGCCGTCGTGGTGGTCGGAGTAGTTGAAGGTCGTCTTGAACCTCGTCGCCGCGATGAGGCCAGCCGTTTCCAGCTTCGACCCGTCGAGGCGCTCTGGCGCATCGATCAGGTTGACGGACATATAACCGTTACGGCCGAGGATGCGCGTGAAGTAGTTCACGACCGGGCCGTTATCGCTGTGGCCTTTGAGGCCCCACACCAGGTGGTGGGCCGTCTTGTCATACTTGGGCATTTCGCTCCAGCCATCGAGGAACAGCTCGCCAATGCCGAGTGCCTTACGGCGCTCGTTTTGGGCCTTGTTGCCTTCCTGGTACTGGCTGAACAGCTGGTTCGCGTCGAGCTGGTCAGCGTCCTTGTCCGTGACGTAGCCAACGTCGTCGTACTCGACAACGAGCGTCCAGTCCGCATCGAGCTTCATCACGATCGCGTTGACGTTGTCGGAGTGATCGCCGCCCTTCTCGAGCATCGCGGTGGCTTCCACCTTCTCGAACAGCACCATGCCGGCCGGCAGGTCGATCTCGATGTTGTTACCGAGGTCGACGAGCTTGGGACCATTGATGTGCGGAGGCAGCGACGCTTCGATCTCGGCGGACGTCGGCTGGTGCTCCGCGCTGCCCACTTCATCCGGGGCCGGGGGGGGCGCCTCGACAGCCTTCTTCTTTCCCGTGGCCGCGACCTTCTTCATCGCCGGCGTTTGCTTCGTATCTGTCTCGGCCGAGGCCGTCGCCAGGAGCGTCACAAGCGCCACGAGAACACCCACTCGTCGGATCATAGGAAAGCGATTCAATCACGGATTCCGCAGCCACTGGGGGCATATAATCGTGCAATGGGTGCGGTGGAACTGGCCGACCTCGACCTCGACTTCGAGGAGCGCTATCAGCTGGTCGTGTAATGCCCATCGTGATTCCAGAAGAGCTCGTTCAGCAATTCCGGACCGTCGCCTTCGAGCGGCTCGACCGATGCGAGACCGCGTGGGCCAGCGTCCTCAGCACGCTCGACGAATCCGCCGGCGTTCTTCTCCACCGCGAGCTCCACACCCTCAAGGGTGAGTCGAAGATGCTCGGGTTCTCGGACGTGAACTTGGTCTGTCACAAGCTCGAGGACATGCTCGAGGTCGCGCGCGCACGTGGGTACGCGGTCGACGAAGACTTCGATCTTGCGGTCAACATGGCGCTTCGCTTCATGGGCATGCTCGTCCGCAAGAAGGTCGGCGCGCAGCTCAGCGGCATCGACCTGCCGGGATTTATCCGGCAGATCGACAGCATCCTGGCCGAGCTCAAGCCCGATAAGTCCCCGCGCACGACCACGGGACCGATGCAGCCGCTCAAGCTCGCGTCGCTCTCGGCGCGTGTACCGCCGGCGGTTCGCACGCGGCTGGCACCGATCGCCATCGACGCGTTCATCGAATATGTCGCGGCACGCGGCCTGCGCCGCGATCGGCTACGCGCTTCGTGGCACGGCTTGCGCGACATGATCGGCATCCACCGCGCCGTCGTCGGCCCGGGCCAGCTGGCGAAGCACAAGTCGGGTGGCGAGGCGCTCGCCCGCGAGCTCGACAAGAAGGTCGAGATCGTGTTCGACGTCGGCACCGCCGAGGCGACCGCGGAGGTTCTGGGCGCGATCGACACCGCCGTCCTTCACCTGGTTCGCAACGCGATCGATCACGGTATCGAGACGGGCGCCGAGCGAACCGCGGCGGGCAAGCCAGCTGCCGGCACCATCCGCGTACACTGCGCGGCCCACGGCGACGAGTTGATCGCCACGATCTCCGACGATGGCCGCGGCGTATCGCTCGACGAAGTGCGCGCGCGCGCGGTCGACGTCGGGCTGATCCTCCCGAACGACACCGATATCGCCACGCGGTGGTTCGACCTGGTCTGCCAGCCGGGCTTCACCACGCGCGCACAGGCGAGCGAGACTTCTGGTCGCGGTGTCGGCCTCGATGCGGTCCGCGTCGGCGTGATGGAGGTTGGCGGCACGATGACCGCGACCACCGTGGCGGCACGCGGCACCACGTGGCGCATTGCGATCCCCGTCCCGCGCATGACGTTCGACGCATACGTGCTGCGTGCACCAGGCACCTCGTTTCCGGTGGTCATCGACGCGTCGTGGAAGCTGACGGAATCTTCCGACAACGCGACCGTGGTCGATCTCGCGCATCGGCTCGGCCTGTCCGACGACCGCACGAGGGAGCCGGTGCGCTACTTCACGCGCAATGGCCGCACGGTCGGCATCGTCACGGACCGGCCGCCGCAGACGACGAGCGCGCGGCGGCTCGTGATCGCTCAGCCCCCCGCAATCGCGGAAGTCGTCATCCTCGAGGCCGTCGAAGGCCTGCTGCTACATCTCGACCGGCTCTAGGCCGAGAATCTTGCGGACCTCGGCGACGAGATGGTCGGCGCCGGCATCCTTGTTGATGTAGCCATCAACCTTCGCCTCGGCGGCGCGCTCGGCGAGCTCCTCGGCCGGTAGCGTCGAGAACAGATAGATCGGGGTACGCACGCCGCGCTGATTGCGCAGCACGCTCGCTACGTCGTCGCCGTACAGCTCGGGCATCTGGACATCCATCAGGATCAGGTCGAAGCCGCCAAAGCCCTTCGCCCCGAGATCCTCGACTCCTTCACGCGTCTCCACGTCGTAGCCGGCCTGGATCAGCGCGTGCTGGGCGGCCGCGAGGATCAGTGGGCTATCGTCGACGACCAGGATCCGCTTCTTCATCAGAAGATGATCTCCTCGCACAGCGCGTGCAGTTTCACGGGAAGAGCTTCCGGGCCTGACTGCTTTGACACGTACCCATCGGCGCCTACTGACTGTGCCACTTCTGCGAGCGCCGCGTCCGGTGCACTCGAGCAGATGATCACCGGGGTCTTGCCGGTAGCGACCTGATTGCGCAGCCAGGTGCACAGCTCGGCGCCCGCACGGACTTCAAAGCCCGCCTCTTCGAGCACGGGGACCATCACCGCGAGCACGATCTCGCTGTCGTCGATCAAAACCAGCCGATGCTTCTCGTTCTCGGTCACGGGCTCTCCTTCCGTCGCGCGACAACGAGACACATCATACGACCCCTTCGCGCGCTGCGGCGACCGCGAGCTGACCGAACGCGAGCCCGCCATCGTTGGGCGGCATCCGGCGATGAACGTGCGGCACCAGGCCGAGCGAGCGCAGGCGCGCTGGGACTTCCGCGGCAAGGATCGCGTTCTGGAACACCCCGCCAGACAGCACGACATCGCGCAGCCCCTCGCCTCTGGCGAGCTGCGCGCATGCGTGACCGATCAGCTCGACGAGCGTCGTGTGAAACCGGCGTGCGATGCGTGCGGGCGCTACGTGCTTGCGCGCATCGCGAGCGATCGCGCGGATCATCGGCGCGACCACGAGGTCTTCACCGGCGAGCTCGAACGGATACGGCTGCTCGGGACCGACACCACGAGCGAGCGCCTCTAGATGCATCGCCGCTTGTCCCTCGAAGCCAGTCGACATCGCGACACCCGCGATCGCCGCCACTGCATCGAACAGCCGACCGGCGCTCGACGTCCGCGTGGCACGGGCACACATCGCAGCGACGCGTTCGGCATCAGGATGCATGTCTGCGTAGGGCTCGCCAGCGGCCGCGAGGTGAGCGACCGCCATGCGCCACGGATCGGGTGCGGCGCGATCACCGCCCGGCTGTGGGACCGCCGACAGGTGGGCGGCACGCCAGACCGCCGCGGGATCGCCGACGAGGATCTCGCCGCCCCAGATCGTGCCGTCGCCGCCGTAGCCTGCGCCGTCGAAGATGACGCCGATCGCCGGACCGTGCAGCCCCGCATCCGCGAACGCGCTCGCGAAGTGCGCGTGATGATGCTGGACGGCGATCGTCGGAAGTCCGAGCTGTTCCGCGAGGCGGGTGGTCGCGTAGTCAGGATGCAGATCGCACACGACCTGCTGTGGTGTGACGCGATGCAGGCGGCCGAAGTGTTCGACGCCCGCGACGAACGCCTCGTAGGCGCTCAGCTCGTCGAGGTCGCCGAAGTGCGGTGACACGAATGCGGTATTTCCCGTGCCGTAGGCAAAGGCGGCCTTGAGGTGGCCACCAAGCGCGAGCGTGGGCGTTGCGAGATGGAGCGGAAATCGCTCCGGCGCGGGTGCGTAGCCGCGGGCCCGGCGCAGCAGGAGCGGTGCGCCATCGATCACGCGCGCCACCGAATCCTCGCAGCGCATGTGAATCGGCCGGTCGTGTACGAGCATGCGATCGGCGATCGAGGCGAGTCGTTCGCGTGCATCGTCGTCGCGAAACGCAATGGGTTCGTCGCTGACATTCCCGCTCGTCATCACGAGCGGCAGGCCCGGCAGTGACCGCACGAGGAGGTGATGCAGCGGCGTGTACGGCAGCATCACGCCGATATCGGCCACCCCGGGCGCGACGCCAGATGCCAGCCGGGACTCGCGCTTGGGTGCGAGCACGATCGGTGCGGCCGAGCTCGCTAGTAGCTCGCCGGCGGCGTCGCCGAATTCACCCAGCTCCTCGGCAGCGGCGACATCGGCGACCATCACCGCGAACGGCTTGGCGTCGCGCTCCTTCCGTGCACGCAGGATCTCGACGGCCGTCTCGCTGGTGGCATCGCACGCGAGGTGATAGCCGCCGAGACCTTTGATCGCGACGATTTCACCGGCGAGGATTGCGGCGGCCACCGATTCGATCGGTTCGGAGAGCTGCGGGCCACACGCCGGGCATGCGATGGGCTGTGCGTGGTACC